>CALZUQ010000001.1 GCA_945829425.1 uncultured bacterium
TTAAACTGTGATTAAAGTTGTTGGCAAAGGTGTAGGAGCTGGCGCCAACAGCTTTTCTTATTAATAATGTCTGATAGTCGTAGAGCGAGATGCCCTGATGCAACACGTAGTCGTCGGCTTCATATTCATGGACATCGCGTAGGCTTATTCCCAGCATATATGCCATAGGGTTCCACCATTGTATCATCTGCACGAAGGTGAGCAGTAGTATGTCAAGTGAGTGCAGGTTTCTGATATGTCCTTTCTCGTGTGTTATTATTTCCCTTCCGTTGCTTTCGTAATCTTCCTTGTTGATGACGATATTGTTCAGCCAGCTGAACGGTGCCACGTTGTCGGCATGGCAGTAGATATTCACGCCGTCCTCACAATGCTTCCACAGGCTTCCTCCCCGAATTACCATACCCATTTTCGCAAGCTGCATGCCCCGCACGGCGAGTACTCCGACCATGCCAAGGATATATATTACTGCGGCAACGTAAAACCATGATATTCCGTCGGCAGGCGATGCCGTAGCACCACTCCCGTCGTCTACCTGCATGACGGGAATGCCTATCTCTATCATCTGCTGCTGAGCCGTGTGTACCACAGGCTGACTGTCGAGCGACATGGCGGAGAAGTTACACCATGGCATGACGAGCGACAACAGGAGTATGGCGAGGAGCGTGAGGCGGTTGAAGCGGAAGAATTTCTCTTGCCTCAGCAACAGGGTGTAAGGCATGTAAAGCAGTGCCAGGACGAAGGCTGACTTTATGGCGAATAAGAAGATAGTGTTCATGGGTAAAAGGGTATGGTTGTTAATCAGACCAGAGTGATAGGATGAGGGCAAGACGTAATGTCTCTCGTGTCATGCGTCATTCTGTAATGTCTCTCGTGTCATGCGTCATTCTCATAAGTTCCTCAATGTCGTCGGGCGTAAGTTTCTCCTCCTTTATGAAGTAAGAGAACATAGACTTCAGGCTTCCGCCGAAGAAATTCCTCTTTACGCTCTCCATGGTCATGCGTGTATATTCCTGACGTGTCACCTTGGCGACATACCATTGTGTCTTACCTTCCCCTTCTTTCTTGAAAAAATCCACGAAGCCTTTCTCGTAGAGTATCTTCAGATATGTAGCTATTGTGGTATATGTCGGTTTGGGTTCTTCCCACCGTTCGAGGATGTCCCTGCCGCAAGCAGCGTGGTTTATGTCCCAGAGTATCGACATGACCATGAACTCAACCTTTGTGAGAGTTTTTTCGTTACGTTTCATATGATATAATTGTTTGTTTTCTGAGTGCAAAGTAACGCAATTCTCATGAATATCGCAATATTTCGAAATAGAAATCTTTCGTAATGCCACCGTTTTTAACATCTATTCTTAGAAATGTGCCGTAGGAGCTTGGATAAGATAGGCTGCATCTCAACAATAAAAATAAAATTTCTGTGACTTTTATTTTGTATTGTCTTCGATTTGCGCTATCTTTGGATAAGATAGGCTGCACTCGGAAATGCAAAGAAAAATTCGATTTTTCTTTGTCATTTCACTCTTTTGCACTATCTTTGCAAACACAATGGCGGCTATCATTGTTCCTGACCAAAGGAGAATAATGGAGAAACACATTATTGCCCATTAATAATGCGAATAAAATCAACGAGAAAAATGATGAAAAACGAGAGAAAGGGAATTGTATTCATGAGGACAACTCTCACCGTCTTGATGATGTTTTATGTTATGTCGTCATATGGAAACGGCAATGTCATCGACGTAAATACGAAGAAAAAAGTTGCTCCTGTTCAGAAGACGATGTACGGATTGTTTTTTGAAGACATCAACTACGCTGCCGACGGCGGGCTGTATGGCGAGCTTGTCAAGAACCGTTCCTTCGAGTTTCCACAGTCGTTCATGGGGTGGAAGGTCTTCGGCAATGTCACGCTGAAGGCTGACGGTCCCTTCCCCCGCTGTCCGCATTACGTCACCCTTTCCAGTCCGGGCCATCATGAGAAGAGGACAGGAATACAGAACGAAGGCTTTTTCGGCATTGGCGTGGAGCAAGGTGAGGAATATAGGTTCTCGGTATGGGCGCGTGCCACTTCCGGCAAGGCTTCGGTGAGGGTTCAGCTTATCGACGAGAGCACCATGGACGCCAGACAAGAGGTGGCAGAGGAGACGCTCACGGTGGGTTCTACGGAATGGCAGCGTTATGAGACCGTGCTGTCTCCGAGCAAGACCCTCGCCAAAGCGTCGCTGCGCATCTTCCTCAAAGGCGAGGAGAGCATAGACCTGGAGCATGTCAGCCTCTTCCCCGTGAAGACTTTCAAGAACCGCAGCAACGGCCTGCGCCGTGACCTTGCCGAGGCGTTGGCAGACCTTCACCCCGGCATCTTGCGTTTCCCCGGCGGCTGTATCGTGGAGGGCTGCGACCTCGGGCAGCGTTACCAATGGAAGAACACCATTGGTGCTGTAGAGAACCGTCCGCTGAACCATAACCGTTGGGAGCATACCTTCGACCACCGTTATTTCCCCGACTATTACCAGTCTTACGGCCTGGGGTTCTTTGAGTTCTTCCAGCTTGCTGAAGATCTTGGTGCCGAGCCCCTTCCCGTGCTCAATGCCGGTATGGCGTGCCAGTTTCAGAACCGTGACGACGCGAGTGCCCACGTGGCTGTTGACTCCCTGTCGGAGTATGTCCAGGACTGCCTTGACCTCATAGAGTTTGCCAATGGCGACACTACGACGGTGTGGGGCAGGCAACGTGCCGCGATGGGTCATGCCGAACCTTTCAACCTCAAATACCTCGCCGTAGGCAACGAGCAATGGGACACGCTGTATTTCCGCCGTCTGACAGCCTTTGTGCGTGCCATACGTTCACGCTATCCTTATATAAACATCGTGGGCACCAGCGGTCCCGACTCTGAAGGCAAGATGTTTGACATAGGCTGGGAGGCTATGCGTAAAGAGCGTGCCGACCTTGTCGACGAGCATTTCTACCGTCCAGAGTCGTGGTTTCTCTCCCAGGGCTTGCGCTATGATACGTACAGCCGTAAGGGTCCCAAGGTCTTTGCCGGAGAATATGCGTGCCACGGAAAAGGCAAGAAATGGAACCATTACGAGGCTTCGCTGTATGAGGCGGCGTTCATGACCGGCATGGAGCGTAACGCCGATGTCGTCCACATGACTTCCCACGCTCCCCTTCTCGCCCATGTAGAAGGGTGGCAGTGGCGCCCGGACATGATATGGTTTGACAACCTGCGCATGGTAAAGACGGCGAGCTATCATGTGCAGCGAATGTTCTCAAGGAACAGAGGCACCCACGTCGTCCCTGCCACCATGTGCGGCAAGCCTGTGGCCGGACAAGATGGACAGCACGGCCTCTTCGCCAGCAGCGTCTGCGATGCCGAGCATGGCACGGTGATAGTGAAAGTGGTGAATACCGGCAAGGTGTCACAGCCCGTCACGCTCAACATCCTTGGCGTGAGGGGTGTCCGTGACGTTGAAACCCTCACGCTCTCTTATGACGACATGGACGGCGAGAACACCCTCGACGCTCCCGAAAAGATAGTGCCTCAGAAAGGGCGTGCAACATGTCGTGAGGGCAGGGGTAACAGCGTGATAGAAACAGTCGTGGAGCCAATGACGTTCAGGGTTTATGTGATTTATTAATGTATAATGTATTATCAGGGAGAAGGAATCTCCCTGACACGAGATTCAACCTGTAGGGGTGAAAGGAAAAAACATTTAGATATATTGGATATTGGACATTAAATCATTAAACATAATACATTAAACATTATTCATTGTACATTATTTCGGAGCCCTGCGATAGCAGAAATACGCCACAACGGAGAATATGGCGTTGGGAACCCATGCCGCTATTACTGCCGGCACGCCGGCGTTTATGGCGAATGTCGCGGAGATGGTCTGCAGCATGATATACGTAAACGACAGGGCAAGACCTATGCCGAGATACATGCCCATGCCGCCCTTTCTCTTCCTTGCCGACAGCGACACACCTATTATGGTAAGGATAAACGAGGCGAACGACGAGGCTATGCGCTTATGATACTCCACCTCATACTGCACGACATTTTTCGAGCCGCGGTTTATCTGCTTGCTGATATACTCCGTAAGCTGCGGAGAGGTGAACGTTTCCTGCTGACCTTTCGAGAAGACAAGGTCCATGGGCTCCATCTGGATCAGGGTGTCGAGAGCCGTACCCGACGTGATATTCTCGCGAAGGCCACGCATGTCGCGTATCTTCCACGACAGTGCCTTCCAATGATATTTCGAGTCGGCAATGGTGTCGTACTGTATGCTCGCCGCCGTCATGTGCGACACGAGCTTCTTGTTCTCGAACTTGTCGAGGGAGAAGCCGTAGCCTGTCTTGCGAGTGTTGTCGTAATGCTGGATGTACGCTATGACTCCGTGGTCTACCTGTATCTGGACATTGTCCGCCTGCGTGTTCTTCTTCTTGTTCTTATACATCGACTCGAAGTCCTGCTTTACGACGTTGCCCTTCGGAATGACGTAGGCTGAGAGGCAGAACGACATCGTGCTGATGAGGATACACGACAGCATGTACGGACGAAGAAGCCTCCGGAAACTCACGCCAGAAGCTATTATGGCGATAATCTCTGAGTTGCCTGCCATCTTCGACGTGAAGAATATCACGGCGATGAAGACGAACAGCGGAGAGAAGAGATTGGCGAAATACGGCACGAAGTTGGCGTAGTAGTCAAAGATTATGGCTCTCCACGGCGCGTTGAACTGTGTGAATTTCGACAGGTTCTCGTTGAAGTCGAAGACGATGGAGATGGAGATAATCAGCGCTATGGCAAAGAAATACGTGCCGATGAACTTCGTGATGATATATCTGTCGAGACGCGTGAGATAGTGAAAAGGAGAAACATACCGGAACACACGAAGCCACGAGAAGGCTTTCTTCCATGCTCGCCTTCTCCTCAACGTCTCGTGTGCCGGTACAATGTCCGATATGTTGTTCTTGTCTTCTGACATATATTATTGGTGGGTTCTATTTATTATTTTCCCTGTATGCTCACACCCTCCTTCCGAGGTTTTCCACGACACCTCTCTTCCACGCCGTGAAGTCTCCTGCAATGATATGCTTTCGTGCGTCGCTGACGAGACGGAGGTAGAAAGCGAGGTTGTGGATGCTGGCTATCTGCATGGCGAGGAGTTCCTGAGCCTTGAAGAGATGGTGAAGGTAAGCCTTCGAATACACACGGTCGACGTCGCAACCCTCTGCGTCGAGGGGCGAGAAGTCATTCTCCCACTTCTTGTTCTTCATGTTCATGGTGCCATGATAGGTGAAGAGCATGGCGTTGCGACCGTTGCGCGTAGGCATCACGCAGTCGAACATGTCCACTCCGCGCTCTATGGCTTCAAGGATGTTCTGAGGAGTGCCGACACCCATGAGGTAGCGTGGCTTGTCCTTAGGAAGGATGTCGTTGACAACCTCGATCATCTCGTACATGACCTCTGTAGGCTCGCCGACGGCGAGGCCGCCAATGGCATTGCCGTCAGCACCCTTGTCGGCGACATATTTTGCCGACTCCCTCCTCAGGTCGGCGTATTTGCAGCCCTGGACGATGGGGAAGAGCGTCTGCTCGTAGCCGTAGAGCGGCTCCGTGGCGTGGAAACGCGTGAGGCAACGGTCCAGCCAGCGGTGGGTCATATCCATGGACTTCTTCGCATATTGATAGTCGGCTTCGCCGGGAGCACACTCGTCGAAAGCCATGATGATGTCGGCACCTATCACCCTCTCCGTGTCCATGACGTTCTCGGGAGTGAAGAAATGCTTCGAGCCGTCGATATGCGATCGGAACTCACAACCTTCCTCACGGAGCTTGCGAATGCCTGTCAGCGAGAACACCTGGAAGCCGCCGGAGTCGGTGAGTATTGGCCTTTCCCAGGTGTTGAACTTATGCAGCCCGCCAGCCTGACGGAGGATGTCGAGGCCGGGGCGGAGGTAGAGGTGGTAGGTGTTGCCAAGGATAATCTGGGCTTTCACCTCATTGCGCAGTTCGGAGAAATGCACGCCCTTGACTGACCCGCATGTTCCCACGGGCATGAAAATCGGCGTCTCGATCTCTCCGTGTGCTGTAGTGATCTTTCCGGCTCTGGCTTCTGAAGCCGGGTCAGTATATTGTAATGTAAAGTCCATAACGTCGGTGTAAGATTTTTTCTCGCGGGCGAGGCAGCCCACATTTTATTTCTTCTCTTCGCTGTCACTGTCGAAAGTCCATTCCTGAGCGTTGTCAACCTTCTCGTCCGTCAGCGCGATGCGCCAGACGTCCATGACGTTCTCAACGTAGTGGAACGTTACGCCGGTGAGGTAGAACTCGGGGATGTCCTCAATGTCTTTCCGGTTCTCGTTGCAGATGATGACATCCGTTATCCCGGCACGCTTCGCAGCGAGGATCTTCTCCTTTATGCCGCCTACGGGAAGCACACGTCCGCGCAGAGTTATCTCTCCCGTCATGGCGGTGTTCTTACGTACCTTGTGCTGGGTCAGCGCAGAGGCTATCGACGTAGCTATCGTGATGCCTGCCGAAGGACCGTCTTTCGGCGTGGCACCCTCAGGGACGTGGATGTGGATGTTGTAGTTGCTGAAGATGCGGTAGTCGATGCCGAGAGCGTCATAGTGAGCCTTGCAGTATTCCAGGGCGAGAACTGCCGACTCCTTCATCACCTCGCCGAGGTTGCCCGTCAGCGTAAGCTTACCAGCCTTGCCCTTCGACAACGACGTCTCTATGAAAAGTATCTCGCCGCCGACGCTCGTCCATGCCAGACCCGTCACCACCCCGGCGTAGTTGTTCCCCTGGTAGATGTCGCGCATGACGAGGGGCTTGCCGAGATATTCCTTCACCTTCTCCTCCGTAATCTTCATGGTCTCCGTCTCACCGTTGGCGACGGTCTTCAGCGCTATCTTGCGGAAGATCTTGTTTATCTGTCTGTCGAGCTGACGAACGCCGCTCTCACGGGTGTACTGCTCGATGACCTTGATGAGCGCTTTCTTGTCGAACTTCAGGTCTTTATATTCAGGAAGGGAGAAGCCGCTCTCGGACTTCTCGCGTTTTATCAGATGACGTTTCGCTATCTCGTATTTCTCCTCTGTAGTATATCCCGTAAGCTCTATGAGCTCCATGCGGTCGAGAAGAGGGCGGGGAAGGCTGCTGAGGTCGTTGGCGGTGCAGATGAAGAGAACGTCGGAGAGGTCGTAGTCGATGTCGAGGTAGTTGTCGTGGAACGTGACGTTCTGTTCAGGGTCGAGAACCTCAAGGAGGGCTGAGGTGGGGTCGCCGTTCACGGTGGACTGCGTGACCTTGTCAATCTCGTCGAGGATGAACACAGGATTGCTCGACTCAACCTTCTGCAAGGCTTTTATGATACGCCCTGGCATGGCACCGATATATGTACGGCGGTGGCCGCGGATCTCACTCTCGTCGTGCATGCCGCCGAGAGAGATGCGGGCGTATTTACGCCCCATGGCTTTCGCGATGCTCTTGCCGAGAGACGTCTTGCCGACACCGGGAGGGCCGTAGAGGCAAATGATGTGAGACTTATGCTTCATCTCCTCGCCGCGGAGGCGTGCCGTGACCCTCATGCTCATTATGGCGAGGAACTCCAGGATGCGTTCCTTAACCTTGTCCATGCCGTAGTGGTCAGCGTTGAGGACTTTCTCGGCGTGCTTAAGGTCGAGGTTGTCGGTGGTCTTGAAGTCCCACGGCAGGGAGACGATGGTCTGGAGGTAGGTCAGCTGAACCTGATAGTCGGGAGACTGGGGGTTGTAGTTGTCAAGACGTTCCAGCTCCTTGTCGAAGATTTTCTTCACGGACGTGCTCCATGTCTTCGACTCAGCCTTCTCCATGAGGGCTTTCTTGTCCGGAGAGCCTTCGCTGCCTCCAAGCTCCTCACGGATGGTGCGTATCTGCTGGTGGAGGAAATACTCGCGCTGCTGCTCGTCGATGTCTTCGTGTGTCTTGTTTTGGATCTTCAGCTTTATGTCCAGAAACTGTATCTCACGGCTGAGAATGCGGAGGAGGTGGAAGAGCCTGTCCTTCACCGTGGGAAGGACGAGGAGGTCGTGCTTCTCTGAGTTCGTGATGGGAAGGTTAGCAGAAATGAAGTTCACCAAAAGCGTCTCGTTATGGATGCTGTTCAGCGACAGAAGGGCTTCGTTGGGGTATTCGTCGTTCTTCTGTATGTACTCCTCCATGTTGCCCCGCAGCGTGTCAACAGCTGTCTGGAACATATAGTCGTCGCCGGGAACTACCTCAGCGAAGGCTTGCACCTCGCCCGTGAGGTAAGGACGTGTCTCGGTGATGGCGGTCAGAGTGCAGCGGCCGAGAGCCTGGATGATGGCGGTCTTCTGACTGCCGTGGACGGGCATGTCGATGGTCTTCACGAGTTTAGCATAGACCCCCGTATGGTACAGGTCGGAAAACGTGGGGTTCTCGGCTTCGGAGTCTTCCTGACAGAACACGGCGAAGACGCCGGAGGGGTTCTGCTCCATTTCGTTTATCAGCATGAGACTCTGTTCGCGGCCTATGAGGATGGGCGATATCACTCCGGGGAAGAGCACAATGTTGCGTGTCGCAAGGATAGGGATGACGCCGGTGTATTCCGTGTCTATGAGGGTGGACACGTCGCCCTCATAATCTGCTATCATCTGAATCTGTGATATTGTCTTTTTCATTTACTATAATGTCTTGTTTCTGCTGTTTGACATGCCTTCTCTGCTTTACCAGGCAAAATCGCGTGCAAAATTATAAAAAACATTTTGAATAATACACATTTTACCTTATTTAATAACAATAATTTAGATGTTTCAACGTTAAGTAGGTGTACAAAGTTATTTTTACATACCAGAATTCTCAAGGTGGGAGAATGAAAAGTCCTAATCCTACAGTAAGCAAAATATTGATTTATGAGCAATGATTTTTTCCAGTTCAAGGCGTTCACCGTAAGGCAGGGGCGTGCGGCCATGAAGGTCGGAACGGACGGTGTGCTTCTCGGAGCATGGAGCGCAATATCTGGCTCTCCGCGACGCATCCTCGACGTAGGCTCAGGCACAGGTCTTATAGCTCTTATGCTGGCTCAGAGGTTCCCCGAGGCTTCGGTCGATGCCGTAGAGATTGACCATGCGGCGTTTCTCGACAGCGAGGAGAACATCGCTTCCTCGCCATTTTCTGACAGGGTGAAAGCTTATAACAATGACTTTCAGAGCTTTGCAGAAAGGTGTGACGTGCGCTACGACATCGTGGTGAGCAATCCGCCGTATTTCATCGACGCCATGAAAAACCCTGCCAAGGAGCGTGCCATGGCAAGGCATTCGGACAGCCTTGCGTTTGCCGACCTCGTGGCGGGCGTTGACACTCTCCTCGCGCCGCAGGGACTCTTCGCTGTCATTCTGCCTACGGAGTCGGTTGACGCGTTCCTCCTGGAGACTTCCGCACATGGAATGCTCCTCTCCGTCCATGTCTCGGTGAAGACGACGGAAAGGAAACTGCCGCGGCGTCATCTACTGCTCTTCTCAAAGACATTACCCTCTGAGATACAACGATATACGGTGTGTCTGCAAAACAATGACGGCACAAGGTCGCAATGGTATGCCGAAGAGACGTCGGCATTCTATCTCTGATGTCAGCATACTACGTCCCCGCTTAATCATAGCTGACTGTCAATATTATCCGCTTCCGTGGATTATTTCTTCTACGAAGCACACGTGTTCTCTTCCGTATCTTCCGTGTCTTCCGTGTCTTCCGTGGATTATTTCTTTACACCTACCTTAAAAAATATAAATTTTTCACACATCTTCTTCGTTTATCCGAAGAAATTACTATCTTTGCACCGAATTTCATTACCCCGCTCCCGACAGCTTCTCAATATGGCTTGACGAGGCGGGGAGGCAACAAACAAGCAAATTATTATTCAACTAATTATTAACGTAAAACCAAGAAACTAAGTTATGAAGAAAAAATTCATCTGCACCGTGTGCGGTTACATTCATGAAGGTACAGAGGCTCCTGAGCAGTGCCCACTCTGTAAGGCTCCGGCAACAAAGTTCAATGAGATGAAGGACAACGATCAGGCTGACTTCGCTACCGTTCATGAGCTCGGAGTAGCAAAGACAACAGGTGCTGACGAGGAAATGATCAAGGACCTCAACACTCACTTCAACGGAGAGTGCATGGAGGTGGGAATGTACCTCGCTATGTCACGTCAGGCTGACCGTGAGGGGTATCCTGAGGTGGCTGAGGCTTACAAGCGCTACGCTTTCGAAGAGGCTGAGCACGCAAGCAAGTTCGCTGAGCTCCTCGGAGACGTCCTCGGCGACACAAAGGCTAACCTTGAGGCTCGCATAGCAGCAGAAATAGGTGCTTGCGAGGACAAGTTCCGCATTGCAAAGAACGCTAAGGCTGCCGGTCTTGACGCTATTCACGACACTGTTCACGAGATGGCAAAGGACGAGGCACGTCACGCGGCTGGATTCCGCGGACTTTACAACCGTCTGTTCAAGAAGTAAAAGACATTTTTCCTCTCCCTCCCTTTCTGAAAAGGGCAGGGGAGAGTCCTTGCCAAGGCTTGTGTCTGGCTGGGAAACGGGGCAACCCGAAAAAAATACAAGGGCGAGTCATACACATGGGGTTGATTCGCCCTTTCATCATACCTCTTCCCAAGCAACGAAAAAAATGATTTATTTAGCAAGCAACTCTCCACGCCGCCGTGAACTACTTGGCGGCCTCGACATAGATTTCAAAACATGGGTCATACCGGGCATTGACGAGACGTACCCTGACAACATGCCGGCAGAGGAAATAGCGGAATATCTCGCAAGGAAAAAAGCCGAGCCGTACTTCAACGAGGAAAACAGGGCGAAGATTGCTGACAGAGACTTAGTGATAACTGCGGACACGGTGGTCATTCTCGACGGAAAGGTACTGGGAAAACCAGCATCACGTGAAGAAGCGTGTGACATGCTGAGAGCGCTGGCGGGGAGAAAACACAGCGTCGTGACTGGTGTATGTATGTCGTCGAAGGATAAACAACGGCATTTCTCCGTCCTCACAAAAGTAACTTTCGCAAAGCTCACGGAGGCTCAGATAGCTTATTATGTCGACAGATACAAACCATTCGACAAAGCTGGAGCTTACGGAATACAGGAATGGATAGGATACGTCGGAGTGACGCGCTTGGAAGGCTCCTATTTTAACGTCATGGGACTGCCTGTACAGCGAATTTATGAAGAATTACGGCTCTTCGAGTAGTTTTTTTTATTTCTTTTGTAAAAAGTTATTAAATTATTTTCCCAATATAAAAAAATAATATTAATTTTGCACATAATCTAAACGACACTTTGCGACATACTCTTTGCCAAAGACCTTATAACCTTAAATCCTGAAGGCAAAAGAGGCGTTTCAGACACAAAATCAACATACTCCGACGGAACGCGGCCAACGAATGACTGACAGGCGGTTTCATCACTTATATCATACTATGAGCGACAAAATAAGACATGAAGGAAAAGTTGAAAGTATCGACGGAGAGCATATAGCGGTGCGCATAATCCAGCGTTCCGCATGTACTTCGTGCAAACTGGCGAAAAGCTGTCTGACATCAGAGAGCAAGGTGAAGGTCGTTGACGTTTGGACACAAGAGACGGGGAGATTTTACGTAGGACAGGACGTAATGGTTGAGGTGACGGGGAAAATTGGGGCGCTCGCCGTAGTTCTGGGATTCGTAATGCCTACGATACTCGTCATCGCTACAGTAATTCTCACGCTGTTCATTACTGCACATGTCCCTGCTCTCTATGTCGAAGAGCCTGCCAACGAGGCTGTGGCGGCGTTGCTCGGACTGGGAGTACTCGTGCCGTACTACATTATATTATATATTATGAGGGGAAACATTCGACGCAAGGTGACGTTCAGCATTATGCCCCTCTGCTGACACTACGCTCGACAACAGATAAGGAAACTGAAAGAAACAAATAAATCATTAACTAATTACGACAAAAATTATGAATGTAATTCTAATTGCAGTAATCGTCTTGGGAGTCATAGCGCTCATAGCATCTGTCGTGCTCTATGTCTGTTCGAAGAAGTTTGCTGTTGAAGAAGACCCACGACTTCCTGCCGTACTTGAGGCACTGCCAGGGGCTAACTGTGGCGGATGTGGATACCCAGGATGTTCGGGTATGGCCGACGCACTCATAAAGGGTGCAAATGCAGGAAGCATAGAAGGCCTGTCATGTCCTGTCGGAGGGGCAGAGTGTATGGCAAAGATTGCCGACCTTCTCGGAATGGCTGTCGCTGCAAGCGAACCGAAGGTGGCTGTGGTACGGTGCGGAGGATGTTTCGCAAAGCGGCCACGCACGGTGGAGTATGACGGACTTCGCACATGTACTGCCGTAAACAGCTGTGGTTCAGGAGAGACGGGATGTGGATTCGGATGTCTCGGATGTGGTGACTGTGTGGCTGCATGTAATTTCGGAGCAATAGCCATAAACGGGGAGACGGGACTTCCTGAGGTCAACGAAGAGCTCTGTACTTCATGCGGGGCTTGTGTCAAGGCGTGTCCTCGACATATCATTGAGATACGGCCGAAGGGAAAGGTGATAAAGGAGATCCCTCACCGAGTATATGTCTCGTGTGTAAACAAAGACAAGGGTGCCGTGGCAAGAAAGAACTGCCAGGCTGCTTGTATTGGATGCGGCAAGTGTCAGAAAGTATGCAAGTTCGAGGCTATAACAATAGAGAACAACGTTTCGTATATCGACCCGGCGAAGTGTAAGGCGTGCGGAGCATGCGTGAGAGAGTGTCCGACAGGGGCTATTGTGGCTACATGGCCGCTGCCTGTCTTGAAACCTAAGACTGAAGCAGCAGCTCCAGCAGCAGCTCAGCCAGCAGCAGCTCAGCCGGCAGCAAAGCCTGTAGGCACAGACGAAACCACGAAATAGTCATTACTACGGTGGGACACATGGATGCAGAAAGAAATTCTTTTCTCTCACCTGCGTCCCGCCAAATATCATTCAAACATGAAAGTACGTACATTTAGAATAGGTGGCGTCCATCCTGATGAGAACAAGCTGACAAATGATGCCATAACAAAACCTGCTCCACTGCCGAAGCAGGCTGTATTCCCTATGAGTCAGCATATCGGAGCCCCGGCAAAGCCGGTTGTCAAGAAAGGCGACAAGGTAAAGGTTGGTACGATGATCGGAGAGGCGGCAGGCTTCGTCAGCGCACCGGTTTTCTCTTCTGTTTCTGGAACAGTGCTGAAGGTTGACAACGCCATTGACGCTTCAGGTTATCTGCGCCCTGCCGTGACAATAACTGTAGAAGGCGACGAATGGGAGGAGAGCATAGACCGTTCGGAAAAACTGGAACGACTGGAAGACCATCCGGAACTGACACCGGAGGAAATCGTTGAACGCATAAAACGATGCGGAGTAGTAGGTATGGGTGGAGCATGCTTCCCTACGTTCATAAAGCTTTGTCCTCCTCCCGGAGCAAAGGCGGAGTGTGTCATAATAAACGGTGTCGAGTGTGAGCCGTACATCACGTCTGACTTCCGACTCATGATGGAGAAAGCGGATCAGCTCATAGAAGGTGTGAAAATCCTTATGAAGGGAGCAAAGGTCCAGAAAGGTTATATCGGAATAGAAGACAATAAGCCGGAGGCTATACGACTCCTTGCAGAGAAACTGAAAGGAAACACACAGATAGAGGTCGTGCCGCTTGCAAAGAAATATCCTCAGGGAGGTGAGAAACAGCTCGTAGACGCGGTAATAGGACGTCAGGTGCCTGCACCACCGGCTATTCCGGTAAACGTGGGAGCTGTGGTGCAGAATGCAGGAACGGCAGTGGCTGTCTATGAGGCTGTCATGAAGAACAAGCCGCTCTTTGAGCGTTACACTACAGTAACGGGAAAGCAGATAAAGACCCCGGGAAATTTCCTCGTACGCATGGGAACGTCATTCGGAGAACTCATAGAACTCTGTGGAGGACTGCCTGAGGGCGACAACAAGATCCTCGCCGGAGGTCCTATGATGGGTAAGGCGGTAAACTCTCTCGATACGCCTGTCGGAAAAGGACAGAACTGTATCACTGTACTCACCAACGATGACGCTCATCGCAAGGAACCGGACCCATGCATACGATGCGCAAAGTGTGTCGGAGCATGTCCTATGGGACTTGAGCCTTATCTCCTCGCTACATGTTCGGCAAAGCACATGTGGGAGAAGGTGGAGAGCGAGGATATCGTAAGCTGCATAGAGTGCGGCTCATGTCAGTTCACATGTCCTTCGCATCGTCCTATGCTGGATAATATTCGTCTTGGAAAATCAACGGTTATGGGTATTATTCGTGCCCGTGCTGCAAAAAAATAACATAAAATCATGGGAAAACTAATAGTATCTCTATCTCCTCATGCACATGGAAACGACTCTGTCGAGAAGAACATGTATGGAGTCATCATTGCTCTCCTTCCGGCTCTTCTCACGAGCTTCTGGTTCTTCGGAATAGGTTCCGTAATCGTTTGTGCTGTAAGCGTTATCGCATGCATACTCTTTGAGTGGGCGATAAGCAAATATATCCTCGGAGTTCAGCGTTGCACCGTATGCGACGGGTCGGCAGCTCTCACGGGGCTACTCCTTGGTATGAACCTTCCGAGCAATTTCCCTATATGGATGATCGTCGTCGGTGCACTGGTAGCCATCGGCGTAGGTAAGATGACTTTCGGAGGACTGGGACAGAACCCTTTCAACCCTGCTCTCGTTGGACGATGCTTCCTCTTGGTAAGCTTCCCGACAGCCATGACGTCATGGCCTAAGTCGGGACAGCTCATGGCTTATGCCGACGCTGAGACGGGGGCAACGCCGCTGAGCCTTATGCAGAGGGCTATAAAAGGACAGGATGTTCTCGACCAGCTGCCTTCATCAATAGACCTCTTCCTCGGCAACAATGCCGGAACGATAGGTGAGGTATGCGCACTCGCACTGCTCATAGGCTTCGCTTATATGCTGTGGAAGAAAATCATTACATGGCACATTCCGGTGTCTATACTCGCCACAGTATTCGTAATAGCTGGACTCTTGTGGCTATGCGACGACACACGTTATGCCAACCCGTTCCAGGTGATATTCTCCGGTGGTCTCATGCTCGGTGCAATTTTCATGGCTACTGACTATGTCACATCGCCGATGTGTCATAAGGGACAGATAATTTACGGCGTGGCGATAGGTGTCCTGACCATCGTGATACGTAACTGGGGAGCATATCCTGAAGGAATGTCGTTCGCGATACTTATCATGAACGCCTTCACACCGTTAATAAACATGTATGTCAAGCCTAAGCGTTTCGGTGAGGTGCCGGCAAAGAAATAATAAGGAGGGAGAATAGTATGGAAAAACTGAAATCAAATCTTCAGAACATGGTCCTCGTCCTCGTTGGCGTGGCACTGATATGCGGTGGACTGCTGGCGTATGTCAACAAGGCTACGGAGCCGGCTATCGCTGAACAGGCAGAGAAGACTCTCTCTGACGGAATAAAAGTTGTTCTCGCTACTGACGAAGTGACGGTGAAAGACACAAAGACCGTGACACGAGATGTCAACGGAAAGGAACTGACATTCGTCGTATATCTCACTGACAAAGGAGTGGCGGTGCAGTCTACTGACCCTAACGGATTTGGAGGAAACCTCACTGTGCTCGTAGGATTCGACGAAAAAGGTGTGATAAAGGGATATACTGTACTCGCACATGCCGAGACTCCGGGGCTTGGAGCAAAGGCAGGAGAATGGTTCCAGAAAGGCGCACCGGGATGTATCGTAGGACTGAACCCTGCTGAGGCAAACCTTACGGTAACTAACGACGGTGGAGACATAAACGCCATAACTGCCTCTACCATTACATCGCGATCGTTCCTCAGAGCCGTGCAGCAGGCTTATGTCACATTCAAGGCTTCTAATACAACAGGGGCGGAGGAGTAAATGTTTCACAAAGTAGATCTTTAAGTTATGAGTAAATTCGGAATAATAATGAACGGCATCATAAAGGAGAATCCTACCTTTGTGCTTATGCTCGGTATGTGTCCTACGTTGGCTACTACGACAAGTGCCAACAACGGTATGATGATGGGCCTCGCAACGATGGTCGTACTGATATTCTCTAATATCATCATCTCACTCATCAAGAAGCTGACGCCAGACATGGTCCATATACCTGTCTATATAGTCGTTATAGCTACTCTCGTCACTATTGTGCAGTTCCTCCTTGCGGCATACCTGCCTGATGTCAACAAGTCGCTCGGACTCTTCATTCCGCTTATTGTCGTGAACTGTGTCATTCTTGGCAGAGCTGAGTCTTTCGCCTCAAAGAACAACGTCATAGATTCTGCACTCGACGGAATAGGAATAGGACTGGGTTTCACAATAGGACTTACCGTCCTCGGAATATGCCGTGAGCTGCTCGGAAACGGAACGGTCTTCGGACTCTCTCTCATTCCTGCAGACTACAGTATGCTTCTGTTCATACTGCCTCCGGGAGCATTCCTCACACTAGGATACATCATCGCTATCGTCAACAGATTCAAAAAGGCAAAGTAACAAAAAATATACGTTATGGAATATTTATTGATATTTATCGCGGCGATATTCGTAAATAATATCGTCCTCAGCCAGTTCCTCGGCATTTGCCCATTCCTCGGAGTAAGCCAGAAGGTAAAGACTTCTCTCGGCATGTCTGCCGCTGTTGCCTTCGTCATGCTCCTTGCAACACTTGTGACATGGCTGATACAGACGTTCGTCCTCAACCCTTTCAATCTCGGATATCTACAGACTCTCTCTTTTATCCTCGTCATTGCTGCACTCGTGCAGATGGTGGAGATAATACTCAAGAAAGTCTCGCCTCCACTATATCAGGCTCTCGGAGTGTTCCTGCCTCTCATCACTACAAACTGTGCCGTGCTTGGCGTAGCTATCTCTGTCATACAGAAGGAATACAGCCTCCTCATGGCTCTTGACTACGCCATAGCCTCTGCCATAGGCTTCGGTATAGCTCTCGTACTCTTTGCGGGACTTCGTGAGCAGCAGGAGTTGGCGAACATTCCTAAAGGAATGCGTGGAGTGAGCATAACGCTCGTTACCGCTGCCCTCCTCGCACTCAGCTTCATGGGCTTCTCAGGTGTCGATGGAGGATTGAAAATCCTTTTCGGATTAGATTAAGATATAATTTTTATCATAATTTTTTAGTCAACGAATGCAAAATGCCACCATGCCTGCACAAGGGCTGGTGGCATTGGAAAATAGAAGATTTTTCATAAACTTGTGCTTTTATTAGCACTTGTTTTTTTGTGTTTGTGTTGTTGGCAGCTCGCGTCGTGAGACGCGGGCTGTTTAACTTTTATCAGCTGTGACCCGTTAATAATACATGTAGTTTCTCACTTCCGGCGTACCTTTACCATTATTACCACAACAAACACTTGCAAAGTTTAATACATTGTACATTATACATTGTTCATTGTATATTCTAAATTATTCTCGTGATTAAGTTTTGTCGTTTTTAGGTGTTTCCATACTATGGACGCATCTACATTGAATTTTTCAACAACCCCTGTGGACATGCAGTACTGTCTTCTTGTCGCTCATATGGAAATCCCAAAAGCAAGATTGCTTGCCAATGCCGTAACTTACCGAACCAGCCAGTGTAGAAGAAAGCCCTGCAATAGCTTCCTGAAAGAGGTTCTGCCATGGATGATGACCGCATATTCCCTATACTTCCCGTACAGGAAAGCACGAAACATCTGCTCAAAGACTGGCTCGACTCGGCAGGTATAACCACGTCCATAACGTTCTGTTTCATAAACAGCAAAATATTGTCGCAAAAATTTTGTCATGACGAGGAATTTACATACCTTTGCAGACAAGTTTAATATGGATCTATATGCAGTTGAAATTGGATTATAGCTTATGTGACGGATATAAGAGCAATACTCAAAAGATGAGGGTTGTCACAGAAAAGTGGGTAGAACAGAATATGTTTTGCCCTATTTGCGGTCGTCCTCATCTTCATCATTATGCAGCCAACATGCCTGTGGTTGATTTCTGCTGTGATGATTGTAATAATGACACCTATCGACGTTTATGACATATTGGCTTTGATTCTGTGATCAATAATTAACAATAACCATAAGCAAACGACTTACATGGTTTTTATAATATACACTTGAATATCAGTCATTTATAAAATTGATCTTTTTTGATCACAAAAGTCAAACTATGATCTTTTGTCCACTATCTCAGGATATTCCATTACCTTTGCAGCCGCAATGGAATATCTGTCGGACATACACAGCAAAGAGGCATTTTATGCGTCGCCGAGAAAGGATTTTACCCTATTTATGGGAGACTCTTTCTCGACTATGCCTGCCTTTTCCTTTAAGTTTGACATGATATTCGCCGACCCTCCATATTTTCTTTCTAACGGAGGCATATCGTTGCAGAGCGGCAAGGTGGTATGTGTGGACAAGGGAGCATGGGACAAAGGCAAGAGCCATGAGGAGATGAGGGAGTATAATATGGAGTGGCTGCGGTTATGTCGTGAGAAACTGAAAGAGAACGGCACGATATGGATCAGCGGAACATATCATAACATCTTTTCTGTTGCAGAGTGTCTAACAGAACTGGGATATAAGATACTCAACGTCGTGACGTGGCAGAAAGCTAACCCTCCAGCGAATATCTCTTGCCGTTTCTTTACCTATTCTACAGAGTTCGTCATTTGGGCGAGGAAAGAGAAGAAGGTGGCGCACAAATTCAACTATGACATTATGAAACGCCTCAACGGGGGAAAACAGATGACGGACGTATGGCGGCTGCCAGCAATAGGGCGGTGGGAGAAGTCATGCGGTAAACATCCCACGCAGAAGCCTTTGGCATTGCTGACACGAATAATCCTCTCGTGTACAGACCCCGGCGACTGGATCCTTGACCCTTTCAGCGGAAGTGCTACCACAGGCATCGCGGCAAATCTCTGTGGCAGACGTTTTGCCGGAATAGAGCAAGAGGAGGAGTTTTGCCGTATGGGCAAGGCACGCCGTGAGGAGCTGGAGAATATGGAGTTACGCGCATATCTCAAACGCCATATTGCCGACCTCATGACGCTTGAAAAGGTTGAAGAGCCGGACATGTTCGCTTGTGACGAACCGCAAGGGTATAACCTCCCTTTCTGCCCTGTGTAGGTTTTCTGAGTCATTAGCTGTTTCTCATGACCTCAAGATCCTTAATCCCGGACAGACTATAGCGTGTCTCAGCTACCGCTTTGTCTATGGCAGTGACGGAGTGAGCTTTCTGCTCCCCGCCGTTATTTTTTCTGCTCTTCTTGCAGCAGAAGCCTTTTCCTTTCTATCATTTTCCCTTGGCGCTCTCCGCAGTACCCGCCCAGACTTCCGTCAGCTGCGACGACCCTATGACACGGCACGTCAGGTGCGAAAGGATTACGTCGCAGAGCCTGTCCCACAGCCTGTGGGCTGCGGCATCCTATCCTTTCCGCGAGTTGCCTGTACGTCACTGTCTCTCCCCTTGGAATGTCGAGGAGCGCCAGATACACTTTCCTTTGGAACTCTGTTATCGTGCCGTCGTTCCTCACCACATCCCTCATTTCATCACTGTCCTTACTGCTTCTTCTTGTCATTCCTTCCCCTTATGCTGCCTTTTCGAAACCATATGCAAAGTTACACATTTTCTGTCATTCATGCAATTTTTATGCATCAAAAAAATGTAAAAAAAGAGAAGATTTTCAAGTACTTACATAGCTCGACATTAGCGTGCTTGCAAAAACCAAAAAAACTACTGCACGACAGGCAAGGTTTCCTCAAGGTAACATAGAGAAAACTCGAGAAAATAAGAGGACTTATAATGTAATAAATGTAATTTTTTAACGGTTCTCCGAGGAACTGGTACATCTCCACAACCATACGTGGGGTGGGAGGCTGCACGTTGTATCGGCATAGTTTAGAACAGCTCTTTTTTTGCACAGAAGCTTGCGGGGATTGTTTTCGTTCCAGCACTTTGTCGTCCGCGACGAGGGGAACTGCCAGTATAGATGAAACCTTGCACGCAAAGATGTTAAACAAGATTAATGTGGGTTCTGTTAATTCCCACCATAATTCATGAGGCTTTTGCGCCCTCAGAAGTCGAGCCACAACCTGAAGAGTGCGGCACGTCCTTCGCTGACGCTTATCTCAGACTTGAACGGCGGTTTCACCTTCACCCCTTTGCGTCCTCACTCCTTTAAACAGTGCTGTAAGCGAATCTTTGCTTGATATTATGTTAAAGTGTCATTTTTACGATAAGTCTCGGATTATTTTTCATTTCCAATTCATGACCACGAGAAGTAGAAAGAGTAAAAAATACACTTGTTTTTCTGCATCCAAATAGTCTGTTTGAGAAAAATGCTGGTAAATAAAGGAAATGTCGTGATACGGAAGAAAAACGGATATAGTGCGTTAAGTATCTGTATCTTTGTATATTATAAAGATAAATATTCGTTTTTTAGATATTGAGTTAACATAACTACTTATTTGCTTAACTTAGTTTAACAAAAATAATCAATAAAACATGGTTGATTTACGTCAATAATGCTTAACTTTGCATCGGAAAATCAGTGAGGTCGGCAGTAAGACATTGGTTTTACACCCTCCATGAAATACGATAAGCCATATCGTGGGAGGGGAAAACGGCAGCTTCAATACTGCACGAGATGAGCCGTCAACCCCTTTATCCTATTAGCATACTGACAAGAACTAAACAAGGCTAAACCAATCTTTGTAATACCTATTATAAATCTTCCACATGCGGTGGATTACTTACTTAAGCTTAAAAACACTTTAAAAAATGCAGGAGACAGGCTGTGCAGCTTGTCTCCTGACGCTTTTTGGGTAATTCCCGACGCTTTTTAGATAATTCCTGACGCTTACAGGTTTACAGGTAATAATTTGCTTACAGGTAATTACTTATGCTTACAGGTGATAATTGATGCCTTTGAGGTAATTATTGACGCCTTTGAGATAATTACTGATGTATCGAAAAATGAAAAAACGCCGTGTGCCGTTACCAATACCATGCTAAAGTCACAAATATCCCATTGTATAAAAGTAATGCTATAAGAAGCCTGGTAGCTGAAAATCTGTTAAATTTCCGGGACGCAGATAGATTTATGTCAATTTTGCACGTCAAAAATACATTTATAATAACAAAGAAGGGGAGAATTAAGCATTTTTTATATACCTTTGCAAATAATATTTTTTTATAAGATGGATAAGAAACAGTTATTCCCGGAATATATTTTTGAATCGAGCTGGGAGGTATGTAATAAGGTTGGTGGTATTTACACCGTTCTCTCTACGAGGGCGAAGACTCTTCACGATATGGTTGGAGACCGTCTGATATTTATCGGTCCCGACTGTTGGAAAGAGAAAAATTCGCCTTTCTTCGAGCCAGACAGCACCCTTCTTGAGAATTGGGAAAAGAAGGCTAATGCAGAAGGATTGAAAGTTAAGGTAGGCCGTTGGACCATACCTGGCAGACCTATAGCAGTACTTGTAGACTTTACACCGTATTTTGAGCGAAAGAATGAGATTTACGCCAAGCTATGGGAGAAATACCATGTTGACTCACTCCATGCATACGGTGACTACGACGAAGCAAGCATGTTCTCATATGCTGCGGCATTGGTGGTGGAAAACCTTTACAGCTATCTCTGCCTCTCTTCTCACAAGGTGATATACCATGCCAACGAGTGGATGTGCGGACTCGGCATGCTTTACGTCAACGACCGTCTGCCGAAGATTGGTACGATATTCACTACACACGCCACAAGTATAGGACGCTCCATAGCAGGAAACAACAAGCCGCTATATGACTATCTTTGGGCGTATAACGGAGACCAGATGGCTGAGGAGCTTAACGTCGAGTCGAAACACTCGATAGAGAAGCAGTCGGCAATATATGCCGATGCGTTCACTACGGTGTCGGACATCACGGCGAGAGAGTGTCATGAGCTGCTCGGAAAACCATGTGACGTGGTGTTGCCTAACGGATTTGAGAACGACTTCGTGCCGAAGGGAGCGCAGTTTACGAAGAAACGCAAGGCGGCGAGAGAGAAGATCTTCCGCATTGCCAACTGCCTCCTCGGAGAGACGTTCGATGACGATACGTTGATAATAGGCACCAGCGGAAGGTATGAGTTCCGCAACAAGGGAATAGACGTGTTCATAGAGTCTATGAACCGCCTGCTGCGCGACACCCGTCTGAAGAAGAAAATCATAGCCCTCGTAGAGGTTCCGGGATGGGTTGGCTCTGCGCGTGAGGATCTGAAGGAACGTCTGGACTCCGGCGAGACATTCGTTACGCCGATGGATTATCCTGTCCTTACACACTGGCTGAACAATATGACTCACGACAACGTCCTCGACTCGCTGAAGCAGTATGACATGTGGAACAGGAAAGAGGACAACGTGAAGCTGATCTTCATACCGTGTTATCTCAACGGCGACGACGGAATATTCGATATGGAGTATTACGACGTGGTGATAGGCAACGACCTCTCGGTATATCCGTCGTATTACGAGCCGTGGGGATATACCCCGCTGGAGTCTGTGGCGTTCAAGGTGCCTTGTGTCACGACAGACCTCGCCGGCTTCGGAGTGTGGGCGAACAGCGTGAAGGGTGAGCCGTCGGAGATTGAGGACGGCGTGAAGACCATCCACCGCACGGACTATAACTACTCGGAGGTGGCAGACACGATAAAGGACACCGTGGTGAAGTTCGCCTCGATGACTGACGCACAGGTTAAGAAAGCACGCTCGGCAGCCGACAAGCTGTCGAAGAAAGCATTGTGGAGCGAGTTCATAACCTACTACCTCGAAGCGTATGACATAGCTCTGAGAAAGGCGGAAAAAAGATAGGCACGCCTCGATGGTAATGGTGGAAAAACGGCAGTATGCTAAAAAAAACTTGCATATACAGCAACAGGTAAAGCCAAACACATGTACAATGTACAGTGGTTTTGTTAGAGCTTACGTATAGAATACTGGTGAAACGTAAATGTATATATATATTATAATTAGGTAAAAGTTGGAGCCTTGTCCTTCGCATGTCTGACGAAAGTGAAGTGGCAAGCCCCTTACCCCAGGAAAGGTAAAAAGTATTCAACTATTTAATAAAAAGGTAAAAGAAGAAATGAAAATCAAAGCAAATTATGTCAATTCTCCTTCATGGAGAGAGTTGACAATCAAGTCTACTCTTCCAGCAGAACTTGAATGCCTCGATGAGATTGCCCACAACCTTTGGTGGTCATGGAACTATGAGGCGCGTGACCTCTGGCGTTCGCTCGACCGCGAACTCTTCGAGAAATGCGGAGAGAACCCAGTACTCCTCCTTGAGAAGCTGCCTTACGAGCGTAAGGAGGCTGCCGCAAAGGACAAGGAGATTATGGCAAAGGTGAAGAACGTGTATAAGCTCTTCACAGACTATATGAAGCAGCCGGTGGACAAGACACGTCCTTCTGTAGCTTATTTCTGTATGGAGTACGGCATCAGCCAGGTGCTGAAGATATATTCCGGTGGTCTCGGAATGCTCGCAGGAGACTATGTCAAGGAGGCGTCAGACTCTAACGTTGACATGTGTGCCGTAGGTTTCCTCTACCGTTTCGGATATTTCAAGCAGTCTATATCCATGGAGGGCGACCAGATCGCCAACTATGATGCGCAGAACTTCAACTCACTGCCTATCATACGCACCCTCGACCCGGCAACAGGACAGCCGCTCGTCGTTGACGTGCCATATATGAACTATATGGTTCACGCTTCGGTATGGACAGCACAGGTAGGACGCGTGAAGCTCTACCTCCTCGATACAGACAATGACATGAACTCTGAGTTCGACCGTCCTATAACACACGCCCTCTACGGTGGTGACTGGGAGAACCGTCTGAAGCAGGAGATTCTCCTCGGTATCGGCGGTATGCTCACACTCAAGAAGCTCGGTATAAAGAAAGACATATACCACTGCAACGAGGGTCATGCTGCACTCTGCAACCTCCAGCGTCTCGTAGACTATATCAAAGAGGGCATGACGTTCAATCAGGCTCTCGAACTCGTTCGTGCTTCAGGTCTTTACACATGTCATACTCCGGTGCCGGCAGGTCACGACTACTTCGACAAAGACCTCTTCGGAAAGTATATGGGCGGATACCCACAGATGCTTGGCATTTCATGGGATGAGTTCATAGGTATGGGACGTACAAACCCTAACGACCCTAACGAGAAGTTCTCTATGTCCACATTCGCTCTCAACACATGTCAGGAGTCTAACGGTGTGTCACGCCTCCACGGATGGGTGTCACAGAAGATGTTCGCTCCGATATGGTCAGGCTACTGGCCTGAGGAGAACCACGTGGGATATGTCACCAACGGCGTACACTTCCCTACATGGTGTGCTACAGAGATGCGTGACATCTATGCCAAGTACCTCGACAAGAAATACTTCACCGACCAGTCGAACGAGACATACTGGCACGGCATATACAACTGTCCGGACGCAGAACTCTGGGAGACACGTATGATGCTGAAGAACAAGCTCGCAAAGTATATCAAGATGAAGTTCAAGGACGTATGGCTCCGCAACCAGGGTGACCCGGCACGTGTCGTGGAACTCCTCCAGCGCATCAACCCTAACGGTCTGACAATAGGCTTCTGCCGCCGCTTCGCGACATACAAGCGTGCTCACCTCCTCTTCACAGACCTTGAGCGTCTGAACAAGATTGTCAACAATCCGGAATATCCTGTGACATTCCTCTTCGCAGGAAAGGCACACCCGGCAGACGGTGGAGGACAGGGACTCATCAAGCGTATCTTTGAGATAAGCCAGCGTCCGGAGTTCCTCGGAAAGATTATCTTCCTTGAGGACTACGACCAGCAGCTCGCACGTCGCCTCGTATCTGGCGTGGACATCTGGATGAATACTCCGACACGTCCGCTTGAGGCTTCCGGAACATCAGGCGAGAAGGCTGAGATGAACGGTGTCGTAAACCTCTCTGTCCTCGACGGATGGTGGGTTGAGGGCTACCGTGAGGGTGCCGGATGGGCACTTCCTGAGAAGCGTACATACCAGAACCAGGGCTATCAGGACCAGCTCGACGCTGCAACGATCTACAACATGCTTGAGAACGAAATCATTCCTCTCTACTACAATAAGAACGAGGAAGGATATTCTGAGGGATGGCTCCAGGTTATCAAGAACTCTATAGCAACCATCGCGCCGCACTACACCATGAAGCGCCAGCTCGACGACTACTATGAGAAGTTCTATAACAAAGAGGCTAAGCGTTTTGCAGAACTTTCTGCAAACGACAACCAGAAGGCTAAGGAGATTGCTCTCTGGAAGGAGACTGTGGCAGAGCGTTGGGACGCCATACATGTCGTAGAGAAGTCTACTAATGTCGACAACGGACTTGCTACAGGCC
Organism: uncultured bacterium; assembly: GCA_945829425.1. GTDB lineage: Bacteria > Bacteroidota > Bacteroidia > Bacteroidales > Bacteroidaceae > Prevotella. Next base: position 25,522 of record CALZUQ010000001.1, read on the forward strand.
AGGAGATGGACATCCGCTTCGTCATTGACGAGCAGGGTCTTAACGACGCTGTAGGTCTTGAACTCGTTGTTCTCAAGAACGACATGACCGACACCGACCGTGAGATCAAGCGCGTGATACCTTTCGAGGTAGAGAAGGTTGAGGGCAACCTCTATACTTTCCGTGCGCGTTATGTCCCTTCTACAGCAGGTTCTTACAAGACTGCCGTACGTATGTATCCTAAGAACGAGGCTCTTCCTCACCGTCAGGACTTCGCATACGTGAAGTGGCTCTCATAAGACATACGCTTTTTACGGCAAATGTCCATAAACAGTATATTATCAAGCCAGGAGATTCGTCTTCTGGCTTTTTCTGTACCATTCACGTTGTTTTTTTATAGGCATAAAATATTTTTTTTATAGGCATGAAGCAAATTTTTCATAGGCAAGGCTTTTTTAGCGTGTTTCTCGGCAAAAAAATGGGATTAGTTATCTCACGACAACTAACCCCGATAACCTTAATAATCTAATACCATGAAAAACACATTGCAAAATTACATTTTTTTTAACTAATACACAAATATTCCGACATGTTTTTTTTAATATGCACAAAAAAGGTTATTTAAATCAATTTGAAGCGGAATAAAAAATGACAGGAAGAAAAGGGAGGAAGAAAAGGAAGCATGAGAAGGATAATATTGTAGTGAAACATGAGAATGGGAGAAGTTGTGAAACATGAGAAGGCGTGAGATGGTGAAACATGAGAAGGGAAAAAGAGGACCAGGAACAGAAAAAGGAAAAGCAGGAAATCTCTCGAAGGTATCAATGACCATGAGTGATTTCCTGCTTTTATAAGGTAAAGCTGAATATAGACAAACGGCTTGGCAGAGTGGAAGTTGTCAGAGACTCTTCTTTATTGGAGCCGTAGGCTGTCGTTTCGGTGGCACTACGACGGTAGAGTCCTGCTGTTGTGGCACAGGCTCCTCCTTCTTGTCGAAGTCGGCACTTTCGAACGAGCCTTTTGAATTTGTCACGAGGTATTTCGTCATGCGTTCGTCGCTCTTGAAATATGTTCCTTGCATGGTACGTTCCGGCGTGATGACTTTCGAGAACATATTGCTGTAGAACTCTCGCCGCATTTGGTCCCAGAAGAGTTCTTCGCTGGCGAAACGTAGTCCGTCGACGGTTCGTATGCGTACGTTTCCTCGCAGCTCCCACAGTCGTTTCTGGTCGAAATAATACGCCGTGTCAGCCTGTACGTATGCCTCGATATGGAATTTCTCGTCGAACTGTTCCATGAATATTCCTTTCATGAAGAGCCAGCGTGAGGGTACCCTGACGGTGTTCACCTCCCATTGCTCCGCCACGATGCGGTATTTCATTATTCCGGAGTCAGAGATGAGTGTGTTCACACCGTAAGACGTCATCATGGAAGCCGAGTCACGGTCGTGGACAGCCGGTGCAATATGCTCCTTCTCCTTACTGCACGACCCGAGGATCATGGCAGTGAAGAGAAAAACATTCAAAGATACAAATGCCTTGCGCAGATGTATCTTTGACATATACTGTTTCTGTTGTATCATGACATTAACCGTTATTCAACCTTCCACTTCTGGAACCAGCGTTCGTTGAACGTTATGCCGATGTTTATGCGGAACGTATTCTCGCGTATCAGTCCTGTGGCGTTGTTCTGCGCCCATTGTGCGGAGATATTGAGCAGAGAGCGGTTGTTCCACGAATTGCTGATAGGCAGTCCGAGGCCTATGGTCGCTGCAATCTCCTTCGGACCGTCATGGCCGTTGACCTTCAGATGTGGTGTGGCATAACTTGCACCGGCACGGAAATGCACACGTTTGAGATATTTCCTGCTTGTAGCGTCAGCAACAAATTCTCCGCCGAGAGTCACCTTATGGCGGTTCTTGTAAGCGTCCGTAGTCACTACATATCCTTTGCTTGTAAGGTCAGGGAATTTGCAACCGTCCCATTTCTGGAAGGAGTAGTCCGCTCCAAGGCGTATCTTCTTTCCGTGATACCATGCGAGACCTACGCCGAGCGTGGTAGGTATGGCGATGGCTTTGTCGTGCGAATATTTCGTGGTGTCAGAGATATTCGTCGAGGTGCTTACCTCGTTAAGGTCTGCAGAGCCTCCGAGGGTATGTCCCGGCGAGAATGTCGCACCGAGGGTCACGCTGTTTTTCCCTCCGAGTTTCTGTGTGTACTGTATGCCTATGTCGAGTTTGTAGGAGTTGAACTCCGCACTGTAGTATCTGCCTATGGTGTTGGCATTCTCGTCGGAGTATGCATTTATGACGTTACGTGAGTATGACCCCCACAGATAGCCTATGTTCGCACCTATCGAGAGGTTCTTCAGCGGCGACCATCCTGCTCCGACGTACATCACGCGTGAACCTCCTGTGCCGTTGTAAGAGGTGCTGTAATATGTCGTGGAGCCTTCAGAGACCTTGTTGGAGGTGAAGTAGTCGTAGCCGATATTGCTGAAAGGCATGATGCCCACGCTCATGCCGAAATTGGGTGCTACGCGGAATGCCATGGTGGCATATTCGAAGTTTGAGTTGTTTGCGTTGAGTTTACGTGTTCCTTCCTTGAAGTTGGTCACCTGAAATGCAGCACCGACATCAAATATGAACGTCAGACTGTCGGTATAGGCATAAGATGCCGGGTTCTGGTAGTTTATCTGGTTGCTTTCATGCATGCCGAGCGCCACGCCTGCCATGCCTCTGTTGAAGCCTGTCGAAGGGTCGCTGAGAAGTCCAAGTCCGAATTGGCTGTAGGGAGAATTGGTGCCGCTCTGTGCAAATGCCATTGCTGGCAACAACAATACTAATAATAATGCTTTTTTCATAAAACTGTTAAAATACCCCTGTAGGAGTTGAGTGAAATCTAAATTTGGTGCAAAATTATAATTTTTTTTGGGAATAAATGTATGTTATCTCGGAAATATAAGTTATTTTTGCATCGTGAAACAAATATATATATATCTTACGGCTCTTTTCCTCCTCTCTGCCGCAACGCTGAAAGCGTCGGGCGGAGAAGGGGCAGAATACGACTCTCTGCGTGTCTCGCTTCTGACGTGCTCGCCTCATGATGAGGTCTACAGCCTTTATGGGCACACTGCCATACGTGTGGAGAACAAGAGTTCGGGAGAGGATTTCGTCATAAACTATGGCGTCTTCTCCTTCGACAAGCCTTTCTTCCTCTTACGCTTCGTCTTCGGGCTTACCGACTATGAGATGGGCATACTGCCCTACGACATCTTCCTTCGGGAGTATGCATATTATGGTAGCAGCGTCACCGAGCAAGAGATAGCCTTTACGACAGAGGAAAAACTACGCTTCATGGCGGCAGCGGCAGAGAATTACAGGGAGCCGAACCGTGTCTATCGGTATAACTATTTCTACGACAACTGTACCACACGTGCCCGTGACATCATCGTAGGGGCTGTGGAAGGTATGGTGGTTTACAACGACTCCGTGCCGGAAGGTCTGACGTTCCGTAAGATGATACACAGCAAGACGGAGAACAACCCCTGGGCAAGGCTCGGCAACGACCTGCTGCTTGGAGTGGGTGCCGACAGACAGCTGACACTCAGCGAGATGCAGTTTCTGCCTCAAGAAATGCTTGTCTCTGCCGACTCAGCCTATATACTCCTTGACAACGGAGAGAAGAGAAGGCTCGTAAGCAGGACGACGACACTGCTGAAGGAAAGAGGAGGTGAGCGTCAGGAAAAGACGGTAGAGCCGGTATGGGTGGGAGGTGCCATACTCCTACTCACAATGATGCTCTCCTTCGTCGAATGGAGAAAGAAGTGGTATCTTTGGTGGTATGACACCCTGCTGTTCCTGCTCTGTGGGCTCTGCGGCATAATACTTACGGCGATGATTTTCTCGCAACACCCCACGGTCAGTCTCAATGCACAGATACTCCTCTTCAACCCTTTGCTCTTGGTCTATGGCATCATTGGCGTGAGGAAATTCAGAAAAGGCGACGTACACTGGTTCTGGCTCTTGGAAATCCTCATGCTGTGTCTGCTCCTCGTAGTGTTCTCTTTCGAGATACAATGGATAGATCCCTCTGTAAGGCTGCTGACCCTTTCACTGCTCCTGCGAAGTGCGTTGAAGATAAGATACAGGAAAGAGATGACAGAATAATGTGGGAATATTACAGACCCCACCTATACGTAAATGACAAGCCCTCGAAATAACGCCGGGCGTAAGTTTCCCTAAAAATAATCAGCTGACAGACAGATTGGCAGCTCTATACCAAAAAGAAAAATCGTTTTGAACAAGTATTTCTATGTCATAATACTCGCCATGCTCGCCTCTGTTGAGGCAGAGGCACAGGCTGTAGCAAAAGTCGATGACAAGGCTCCAAAGCCCCGTCTTGTGGTGAACATCGTTGTTGACCAGCTCTGCAACGATAACCTTGAAGAGTTTATGTCGCTCTACGGCAACGACGGCTGGAAGAAGATTCTTGCAGAAGGTACGGTGTTCTCCAATGCCCAGATGCCGTTCCTGCCCATTGACTGTGCTTCTGCCACGGCGGCGTTGTCGTCTGGTTCATACCCTTTCTACAACGGCATACCTTCTGAGGAATGGGTATCACGCAAGACTACGCTGCTTATGGGCTGCACGTCCGACCAGACCTCGCTCCTCTCTCCTCGCGGCTCTTCGCCGGCTCCTGTCAATATGCTTGCCTCTGCCTTGGGCGACGAATTGAAAATAGCCACAGAACGAAGGGCGAAGGTGTATAGCGTAGCTGTTGAAAGTGAGGCGGCGGTATTCCTGGCAGGACATTGCGCCGACGGGGTATATTGGCTTGACACAAACAGCGGGAAATGGACAGCGTCGGCTTATTATGCCGAAGAACCACAGTGGCTCAGATACTTCAACGAACGTAATGTCCCTGCTCGGAAGCTGAAGAACAGCGGCAGGCAGTTTGCCGGAGACATGAAGTACCTCGACTACAAACGCTCGCCGGAGGTCAATACCGACGTTACGGACTTTGCTCTACAGTGCTTTGCTGAGACACTGTTAGGCAGTGACGACGATACCGACATGCTGAATGTGCAGTATTATGCCGGAAAACCATACCAAGGCGGAAAGATTGACGCTAAGGCGGGAGTCAGAGAGACCTACGTAGCACTTGACATGGCGTTGGGACGTCTTATAAAAGGCATAGAGAGCAGGGTAGGGAAGGACAAGGTGCTCTTCACCGTCACTTCTACAGGCTATCGCGAAGAAGTGCCTGTAGAATATAAAGAGTTTAACGTCCCGTCAGGAACGGTATATATCAACCGTACATCCAACCTGCTGAATATGTACCTCTCGGCAATCTACGGGCAGGCGCATTACGTAGAAGGCTATCGCGAAAACCAGATATACCTCGACAGGAAAGCCATAGAGAGACGCAAGCTCCGCCTGACAGAGGTGTTGGAGAGGTGTGAAGAGATGCTCCTCATGTCTGACGGCATACGCGACGTCCATACCCTCTTCTCACTTACGGCGGCGGCAGACAACACCTCGCAGAAACTGAGAAACGGAATGTCGACAGATGTCAGCGGAGACATTATACTCGACATTTATCCGGGATGGAAAATCGTCAACGAGGATAATTCACGTGTTTATACATCAAGACAATACGGCTTCTGTTTCCCTATAGTATTTTACGGCAACGGAGTGCGTAAAGAGACTGTTGCCACAGGGGTTACGGCCGACAGAGTCGCGCCAACGATAAGCAAGGCGATACGTATCAGGGCTCCAAACGCTTGTAAGGCGGAACCATTGATGTAAGGCGGACTTGGGAAAAGCTTAGCCCACTCCGTAAGATGGGCGAAGGACAAACAGCCTGTCACTCAGTAGTCAATGGGGGTTAAAAATTGCTAATAGATTTATTTTATCAAAAAAAAGTATTACCTTTGCAATTTATTAGGTGTGTTCCATAAATTAGCTTTGCCGGATTTCTGGAAACGCTGAAAATACGATGTGCTCAATGATGCCATGCGAGAGCCTTAGGCTCTTGTGTCACAAGCATAAGCATCGTGAAATGTCTTACAAGTAAAAAACAAAAATATTATATATGAATTTTCTAAATTTTCTACAGTCCATATTTGGAAACAAGTCTTCGAGGGATATGAAGCTTATACAGCCTTTCGTGGAACAGGTAAAGGCGGCATATAACGACATCAAAAACCTCGACAACGACGCATTGCGCGAGAAGACAAAGGAACTACAGGCATACGTACGCTCGAAAGGCGAGGCGAAGCTCGCAGAGATAGAGCAGCTGAAGTCAACAATAGAGCAGACACCCCTCGACCAGCGTGAGCCGATATTCAATCAGATAGACAAACTCGACAAAGAGGTGCTTGAACTATATGAGGAGGCTCTCAACGATGTCATGCCAGTAGCGTTCTCCATTGTCAAGGAGACGGCACGACGTTTCACAGAGAATGAGGTCACCGTGGTAACGGCGACCGACTTCGACCGCGAGCTGGCGGCAGACCCTTCCAAGGACTTCGTGACCATAGAGGGCGACAAGGCACTGTATCACAACCATTGGACTGCCGGAGGCAACGACCTGAAGTGGGAGATGGTACACTACGACGTGCAGCTCTTCGGTGGCGTGGTGCTGCATCAGGGAAAGATTGCCGAAATGGCTACCGGTGAGGGAAAGACACTCGTCTCTACGCTCCCGGTCTTCCTCAATGCCTTGACGGGCAACGGTGTGCATGTGGTCACTGTCAACGACTACCTCGCAAAGCGTGACTCAGAGTGGATGGGGCCGCTGTATGAGTTCCATGGTCTTTCGGTAGACTGCATAGACAAGCACATGCCGAACTCTGATGCGAGAAGAAGGGCGTATAACGCTGACATAACATTCGGAACGAACAATGAGTTCGGCTTCGACTACCTCCGCGACAACATGGCGCTATCTCCTTCCGACCTCGTGCAGCGCAGACATAACTTCGCCATCGTCGACGAGGTGGACTCTGTGCTTATCGACGACGCTCGAACACCGCTCATCATCAGTGGTCCGGTGCCGAAGGGCGATGTGCAGATGTTTGAGGAATATCAGCCCCTCGTAGAGAAACTCGTTGACGTCCAGAGAAAGCTCGCCACGCAGTATCTCGCAGAAGCAAAGCAGAAGATAACTCAGGGCAACGCTCTTCTCGAAGAAGGAAAGAAAGATGAAGGAAACAACGCACTTGAAGAGGGTTTCCTCTCGCTATACCGTTCATATAAGGCTCTGCCAAAGAACAAACCGTTGATAAAATATCTCTCTGAAGAGGGTATCAAGGCGGGAATGCTCAAGACAGAAGAGCATTATATGGAGAACAACAACAGAAGGATGCCTGAGGCAGTGAAACCGCTGTATTTCGTCGTCGACGAGAAGCTCAACGCCTGCGACCTTACCGACAAGGGTACGGCATGGCTCGCCAACGAGGTGAAGCAGGAGGACCTCTTCGTACTGCCGGACATAACGTCGCAGCTCTCGGCACTCGAAAACGAGAAAAACCTCTTAGAAGAAGAAAGGCTGTCGAAGAAAGACGAACTGCTTTCTTACTACGCTGTCCAGTCAGAGCGAGTGCATACTCTGCAGCAGCTCCTGAAGGCATACTGTATGTTCAACAAGGACGATGAGTATGTCGTGATGAACGGAGAGGTGAAAATCGTTGACGAGCAGACAGGACGTATCATGGAGGGACGACGCTGGAGCGACGGACTGCATCAGGCCGTGGAAGCTAAGGAACACGTGCGCGTAGAGGCTGCCACACAGACCTTCGCCACAATCACGCTGCAGAACTATTTCCGTATGTACCACAAGCTGGCGGGCATGACGGGTACGGCATCAACAGAGGCAGGAGAGTTCTGGGACATATACAAACTCGACGTGGTAGAGATACCTACCAACCGACCTGTGGCACGCAAGGACTTGGAAGACAGGGTGTATAAGACGGCACGAGAGAAATATAATGCCGTGATAGAAGAAATCGTGGAGATGAGGAACGCTGGAAGACCGGTGCTCGTCGGCACAACATCTGTGGAAATATCAGAACTGCTGTCACGAATGCTGAAGATGAGAAATATACCTCATCAGGTGCTCAACGCCAAGCTCCACCAGAAAGAGGCGGACATCGTGGCACTCGCCGGACAGTCGACAAATGGGCTCGGAGCCGTGACCATAGCTACGAACATGGCGGGACGTGGTACGGATATCAAACTCTCGCCGGAAGTGAAGGCGGCAGGAGGACTTGCCATCATTGGTACTGAGCGGCATGAGTCACGACGTGTGGACAGACAGTTGCGTGGACGTGCAGGACGACAGGGCGACCCAGGGTCTTCGGTCTTCTATGTCTCTCTGGAAGACAAACTCATGAGACTCTTCGCCTCGGAACGTATCGCAGCGGTTATGGACAGGCTCGGATTCCAGGAGGGCGACAGAATAGAGGCTAAGGTCATAACAAACGCCATAGAGAGGGCGCAGAAGAAGGTCGAGGAGAACCATTTCGGAACACGTAAGCGACTGCTGGAATATGACGATGTCATGAACAGACAGCGTAAGGTGATATACGACAAACGCCGTCATGCTCTTATGGGAGAGAGAATAGGTATGGACATAGCCAACCTCATCTGGGACCGTTGCGTCACCATAACTGAGAACAACGACTATGTGGGATGCCGTGAGCAGTTCCTAAAGGTGCTTGCAATAGAATGTCCGTTCACCGAGGAGGAGTTCAAGGCGGCTGACAAGGGAGCGATAGAGGAGAAGGCTTTCCGGGCTGCCATGGAAAGCTTCGAGAGAAAGACTGACCGCATCAAGCAGATGGCTATGCCTACAATAAAGGCAGTCTATGAGAACCAGGGACATATTTACTCACGTATCGTAGTGCCTATTTCTGACGGAAAACAGGTTTACCAGTTGCCATGCGACCTGAAGGAAGCTTACGACACAGAGTGTGCAGCGGTGGTGAAGCAGTTTGAGAAAGTTGTCATGCTGCGTATCATTGATGACGCATGGAAGGAGAACCTCAGGCAGCTCGACGAACTGAAGCATTCGGTACAGAACTCCAGCTACGAGCAGAAAGACCCGCTGCTCATATTCAAGCTTGAGAGCGTGAAACTCTGGGACGCTATGATAAACGACATGAACGACCGCATGGCGTCGGTGCTCATGAGAGGACAGCTGCATGTCCAGGACCCGGGAGAGGTGAGAGAGGCAGCACCAGAAGAGCATCAGAAGAGGTATAACGAACAGAAAGCAGACGCTGATGCTCCGCAGGAACAACTCTCTGAGACACAGAGACAGATGAGACAGGCGGCACAACAGCCTCAGGAGCAGGTAAAACGTGCTCCTATAGTACGCGACAAACTACCGGGACGTAACGACCCTTGTCCTTGCGGATCAGGAAAGAAATTCAAGAACTGTCACGGCAGAGGATTATAACACGTCTGGAATTACAGACGTAGACAAACGTAATAAATACAGTGTGAGAACGTAAGGCAGACAGACGCTCGAGCACAGTATTTATTACGTAATATATTAAGCTTTTATAAGTTAGGTGTTCCATAATATATATAATAAAGTATATATAAAACAAGCTATATATAATTAATGGTATATCTAAAAAGGCATATATATAATAAGGTATAGATAATAATAGGTAAATAGATACTACAATGCTTACACTAAAACTTCTTACTGAGGATTATGACCGCGTGATTAGCGGCTTAGAGAAAAAGCACTTCAAAGGTGCAAAGGAAGCCGTAGACAACGTTCTGGCGGTAGACAAGAAACGCAGGGAGGCGCAGCAGAAGGCTGACAACCTCCTCGCAGAACAGAAAAAGGCGGCCACGGAGATAGGAAAACTCATGAAGAGTGGCGACAAGGAAGGTGCGGAGAAAGCAAAACAGCATGTCGCAGAACTCAAAGAACAGTCGAAAGAACTTGAAATGCTAAAAGAGGAGGCGGAGAAGGAGATGACGGCTTTGCTGTGCCAGATACCTAACATACCTTATGACGAGGTACCGGAAGGGAGCTGTGCAGAAGACAACTGGGTCGTGAAGTCAAACCTCAAGGAATGTGTCGTAGGACAGGATACTGTGGGCAACTGGGACTGCAACCCGAAAAACGGGGAAGCAAAACTGCCACACTGGGAACTGGCAAAGAAATATAACCTCATTGACTTCGACCTCGGAGTGAAGATTACGGGAGCCGGATTCCCTGTATATATCGGAAAGGGTGCACAGCTGCAAAGAGCTCTCATAAACTTCTTCCTCGCAGAGGCAAACAAGGCGGGATATACAGAGATTATGCCGCCGACGGTTGTCAACCAGGCTTCGGGCTATGGAACAGGACAACTGCCCGACAAGGAAGGGCAGATGTATCACTGTGAGGTGGACGACCTGTATCTCATACCGACTGCCGAGGTGCCGGTGACGAATATCTACCGCGACGTGATACTCGAAGAGAAAGACCTGCCAGTGAAGAACTGTGCATACACCCAGTGCTTCAGACGCGAGGCGGGCTCTTACGGCAAAGACGTGAGAGGACTCAACAGACTGCATGAATTCTCAAAGATAGAGATTGTCCGCATAGACACACCGGAACATTCGGCACAGTCGCACAAAGAAATGCTCGAACATGTCGAGGGACTGCTGCAGAAGCTCGAACTGCCATACCGCATACTACGTCTCTGTGGTGGCGACCAGTCGTTCACCAGCGCTATATGCTATGACTTCGAGGTGTATTCTGAAGCTCAGAACAGATGGCTTGAGGTTTCCTCAGTGTCGAATTTCGACACATACCAGGCAAACAGACTGAAATGCCGCTTCCGTCGTGAAGGGGCAAAGAAGCCGGAGTTGTGTCATACACTCAACGGTTCAGCACTCGCCCTGCCGCGTATCGTAGCCTCTATTCTTGAGAACAACCAGACAGCAGAGGGAATACGCGTGCCAAAGGCTCTCGTACCGTATATGGGATGTGATATTATAGACTGATGATAACATTTGTCATTTCTTTATGCATCCTGATAGCAGCCTATTTCATATATGGCAGCTATATTGAGAAGGTCTTCGAACCTACCGACCGCCCTACGCCGGCGGTTACCATGAACGACGGTGTGGACTATATCCCACTGCCGCAATGGAAAATATTCTTCATACAGTTCCTGAACATTGCAGGCACAGGACCTATCTTCGGAGCTATAATAGGAATGTGGTACGGACCTGTGGCATACCTCTGGATTGTCTTCGGATGTATCTTTGCAGGAGCCATGCACGACTATTTCGGGGGCATGCTGTCAATAAGAAAAGGTGGCGCGAGCCTTCCGGAGCTTGTGGGAATGTATCTTGGCGACCGTATCAGAAGGGTTATGATGGCTTTCTCGGTCATATTGCTCGTAATGGTGGGTGCAGTATTCGTGCTCAGTCCTGCCGCTCTGATCGCGTCATTGCTTGAAGGCACGATGTTCGGAAATCTGATGATGTGGATAGTGATAATATTCGTATATTATCTCGTTGCCACATTGCTGCCTGTCGACAAGATTATAGGAAAGATATACCCGGTGTTCGCCTTCGCCTTGATATTCATGGCTGTAGGACTTATGGTAATGCTGTTCGTACACATGCCTGAAGTGCCGGAACTGTGGGACAACGTCGGAGCGCAGACACTCGGCATTCAGCATTCTGACCCTGTATTCCCAGCACTGTTCATAACCATAGCTTGTGGTGCGATAAGCGGATTCCATGCTACACAGTCACCTCTCATGGCACGCTGTATGACATCAGAACATCAGGGACGGAAGATTTTCTACGGAGCGATGATAACAGAAGGTCTAATAGCACTTATATGGGCTACTATATCAGGATATTTCTTCTATTCTGAAGGATGGCGTGAGGTGCTTGCGGCAACAGCTCCGGAACAGTTGGCGGACGTGGAGAGACAACTCGCCGAAGGCACTACTATAACACAGGTGTTCGGCAATGCCGCAGAGGTGGTGCTGATAATGTGTAACAGTTGGCTTGGAGTAGTAGGTGGTGTGCTTGCCATTCTCGGAGTGGTCATTGCGCCTATAACGAGTGGAGATACCGCCTTGCGCTCGGCAAGACTGATCATCTCTGAGTTCCTCGTCATGGACCAGCGTCCTATACGCAAGCGTCTGTATATCTCCATACCGCTCTTCACGCTGTGTATAGCACTTCTGGTCTGGCAGATGGAGAACAAAGACGGTTTCAGCGTGATATGGAGCTACTTCGGATGGGCTAACCAGACACTTGCGGTATTCACCTTGTGGACCATTAGCGTCTACCTCGTCTTGAAAAAGAAGAACTACTGGATCAGTCTCATACCGGCTGTCTTCATGACCATAGTGAGCCTCTCCTTCTTCTTCGTGTCAAAGCAGGCTATGCACATGACCTTGGAGATAGGATATTTCCTTAGTGTGGCGATAGCTCTCGGAATGTTCCTGTCGTTCCTGCATTGGAAGAGATACGTTGAGGCTGTCTTCGAAAAAAACAAGGAGAAGATGAGCAAGAAAGAGCAACTGCGTATGGAGATGTGGAGAAAAGAAAGGCAAGAGGCATAAATATTGCTGCCAGCGTCACTCCATATACGTTGTCTTCATGACTTCGTGGCTTCATGGAGAGTCATATATGACTTCGTAGCTTACTGGAAGAATACTCACGGTATATTCTTCATTACTAATTCGGATTACTCCTTAATACTTTATATTTATGAAAAAACTTATTATTGTACTCGTAGCGCTGACCATGGCTCTTGCTGCCAATGCTCAGTTTGAGAAAGGAAAATGGTATGGCGGAGCATCGCTCTCTGGTCTCAACCTCAGTTACTCCAGTTCGAGCAAGCTTTGTCTTGACTTCAATGCTGTTGGAGGTTACCTCATTGAAGACAATATCATGTTGTTGGCGAATGTGGGCATAGACACCAACGATAACTATACCGACCTCTCTCTGTCGCTCGGAGGAAGATATTACATTATCCAGAATGGAATATTCCTTGGAGCAAATGTCGGTGTGAAGCAGGTTGACTCAGAACGTCATAACGACGTTAAGGCGGGAATAGAGATAGGATATGCCTATTTCATCTGCAGGAACGTCACGATAGAACCTTCCATATTCTACGACCAGTCGTTCAAGTCGCATAAAGACTATTCTAAGGTTGGCTTCCGCATCGGAGTGGGAATATATTTGTAAACGATAAAGGCAAAGTCTGGACAGGTATGCTGACGTATCTGTTCAGACTTTCTCGCTTATATGGCATAGCCCACTTTTTTTCTTGAATAACGTATCACACACATAAAAAGACATAGATTCCATGAAAAGACTAATCCTTTCTTGTTTCATCGCTTTGGCTGCCACAGTGGCTGCGGAAGCATGTACAAACCTTATAGTAGGAAAGAAAGCCTCAAAAGACGGCGCTGTGATGTTCAGTTATTCCGCTGACTCTTATGGCATGTTCGCAGGATTGTACCATTACCCTGCCGCAGAACACAAGCCAGGGGACATGAGGAAGATATATGACTGGGACAGCAACAAATATCTCGGTGAGATACCTGAGGCGGCACAGACATATAATGTCATAGGGAATATGAACGAATACCAGGTGTCAATAGGCGAGACGACATACGGTGGAAGAGAAGAGATGGTGGACACTACAGCCATCATCGACTATGGCTCGCTGATATATATTGCCTTGCAACGTTCAAAAACGGCAAGGGAAGCCATTAACGTCATGACATCACTGGTAGAGAAATACGGCTTCTGCTCAGAAGGCGAGACGTTCACTGTATGCGACCCTGATGAGGCGTGGATTATGGAGATGCAAGGCAAAGGACCAGGAGCAAAGAGTGCGGTATGGGTGGCTGTAAGGGTTCCTGATGACTGTATCTGCGCACATGCCAACCAAAGCCGTATCACAACCTTCGACATGAAAGACAAGAAGAACGTCATGTATTCAAAAGACGTGGTGAAGTTCGCAAGGGAGAAGGGATGGTTTACGGGAAAAGACAAAGACTTCTCATGGCGTGAAGCCTATGCTCCGGCAGACTTCGGAGGAAGGAGATATTGCGACGCCAGAGTGTGGAGCTTCTTCAATATGTGGGCAGAAGGTGGATTCGGCGAGTACCTGCCTTGGGCGCTCGGCAAGGATAAAGACGCAACGCCAATGCCTTTGTTCATAAAGCCAAAGAGACTTCTCGGTGTCGATGACCTTCGCAATTCCATGCGAGACCATTACGATGACACTCCGTTGTCATTGCTTGATGAGGCAGACCCAGGCAAAGGTCTCTTCTCGTCACCATACCGTCCGTCGCCCCTATCGTTCGAAGCCGAAGGAAAGAAATATTGCAATGAGCGTCCGATATCAACACAGCAGACAGCCTTCGTCTTCGTTTCACAGTTGCGGTCATGGATGCCACGTGAGATTGGTGGCGTGCTGTGGTTTGGAAATGATGATGCCAACATGGTGCCGTTCACACCAGTGTACTGCTCCATGACAGAACGTCCGGAATGTTACAATACGCCAGAGGCTGACGCCCTGACATTCTCTATGGACAACGCATACTGGGTATGCAACTGGGTGAGCAATATGGTATATCCACGTTACTCTGCACTCTTCCCTGACCTAAAGGCGGTACGTGACAGCCTTGACAACAGCTATATGAAGCAACAGCAGGAGGTGGAGAGAAAAGCACAGAATATTCTTGCAGCACGTGGATCAGACGCTTGCATTAAGTTCCTCAACGACTATTCTGTGGAACAGGCGCAGGATATGCTTGACACATGGAAACGTCTCGCAGTATATCTCATTGTAAAGCATAACGACATGGTCGTGAAGCCAGAGAAAGACGGAAAGTTCCTGCGATCGCCATACGGAATAGGTGCTGCACCGATACGTCCGGGATATACTGAGGAGGCAAAGAAAAAGATTGCTAAAGAGGCTGGCGAAAGATACCTTATACCATAATAAGGCAGGTGGAAGCCAATATAATCTCTTTTTAAGATAAGGTTATTAACCAAACATCAGTTAGGTTAATAACCTTTTTCCTTCAAGGTTAATAACCTTTTTCCTTCAAGGTTAATAACCTTTTTTCTTCAAGGTTAATAACCAGGTTCAGGGATAATACTATATTGCTTGTTACTTTTTATTATTCACTGACACTGCTTCAATAAGATACCGAGCATTTCAGTCCCCTTTTTCTTACCTTTTCTGCAATGTCGTCCAACTGTTCGGCTGAAGCTTTCCTAAGCCAGGGTATGGGCGTTTCACGGTCTATGGTGTATATCATGACCTGCTGCGGGCGTATTTCGCAAAGAGTGTCAATCCATGGCGTGACGTATGTGTCTGAGGTGTTGTCGGCGTTTATCTGCTCTTCCTTGCCGTTGTGCCATGCTGTCCCCTCTCCAGTCATGAACATTGTCTGGATGATGCAATGGCCATTATAGGCTTTCAACCATTCCACCACCTCACGGACATCATACCCAGCCATTGCAGGGCGGTCCACAGAGAGGATATAGTCTTGTGATACGGTGTCAAGTTTCAGAATGTTGTTGTCTACAAGAAGCAGTGCCTCACGAACGTTGTCACGCCCGCAGAGAGTGGCGTTGGAAAGAACGGAAACCTTAGCCTTAGGGCAGTACTTGTCGCGCAAGGCTATGGTGTCGAGAATGACTGACTTGAAGTCCGGATGACCCGTAGGCTCACCGTTGCCGGCAAAGGTCAGCACGTCAGGAGTAACACCATCGGCAACCATTTCCTGAAGCTTGCTCTCCAAAGCTGATGCCACATCCTCACGCGAAGGCCGCGGCAGCCGGGCAGGGTGGCTGGCGTTGAGACCGCACTCACAGTAAAGACAGTCAAATGTACATACCTTGCCGTCGGAAGGTTGGAGATTGATGCCTAACGAAATACCTAAACGGCGGGAGTGAATAGGACCGAAAATCGGTGAGGGGTAAATAATTGTCATGATGAAAAAGGATGAGAAGGGTTCTTGTGGTGTTTGACTCGTCCTTCGGACTCATGTGCCATAGGGAATGATTTGTAACCTTTAAGCATCGTGAGCCAACAGGGTGTTGTATGTAAACACCTGGTAAGAAAAAGGGCCGTACTGTGATTGTGATGAAAACTCCGATATATTAAAAATATATGAGTGCCATGTCGCTTTGTAATCCATCGGCTATACAGCTTCTGCACATGCAATGTAAACACTGCGTATAAAGTGCATTAATGGCCCGCCATCGACATACACGGCGTTCTCGGTTTTCTGTAGTAATTTGACGAGTATCCCGATCTAACCAGTACGGCCCAAAAATATCTTGGGATGTCTTTCTGGGTGCAAAAATACAATAAACTTTTCGTCTGTCCAAATAAAAACGGAAATAGTTTTGCCTGTTTGCGTATTTTTTCTTAATTTTGCATCGAAATAGTATAACACATATTTAAAAAAATGTACAGAACAAAGACTTGCGGTGAACTCCGCATAGAAAATGTCGGCGAGGAAGTGACTCTCGCCGGGTGGGTGCAAGGCGTCCATAACCTCGGTGCCTTGACATTCGTTGACCTTCGTGACCGTTATGGCATAACGCAGCTTGCCTTCAATGAAGAGGCCAGCGAAGAACTGCGTCTCAAGGCAGGAAAACTTGGTCGTGAGTATGTCGTTCAGGCTACAGGTGTTGTAGCAGAGCGTTATTCAAAGAACAAGAAGCTTGCTACAGGCGATATTGAGATACTCGTCTCTGAGCTGAACATAGTCAGCGAGAGTCAGACACCGCCGTTTACTATTGAGGACAATACTGACGGTGGCGACGAGCTTCGAATGAAATACCGTTACCTCGACCTTAGAAGACCATGTGTAAGGAAAAACCTTGAGTTGCGTCATCGCATGACTATACTCATACGTAATTTCCTCGACTCACAGAACTTCATTGAGGTGGAGACACCTATACTTATAGGCTCAACACCTGAGGGCGCACGTGATTTCGTCGTGCCGTCGAGAATGAACCCCGGTCAGTTCTATGCCCTCCCACAGTCTCCGCAGACCCTCAAGCAGCTCCTTATGGTTTCTGGCTTCGACCGTTATTTCCAGATAGCCAAATGCTTCCGCGACGAAGACCTGCGTGCTGACCGCCAGCCGGAGTTTACACAGATAGACTGTGAGATGTCTTTCGTCGATCAGGAAGATGTCATACAGATGTTCGAAGAAATGGCACGCCATCTATTCAAGGAGGTACGTGGTGTAACACTGCCTGCCAAGCTGCGCCAGATGACATGGCAGGAAGCTATGGAGAAATACGGCTCCGACAAGCCTGACCTGCGCTTCGGCATGGAGTTCCATGAGTTGAAAGACGTTTTCCCTGCCGGACAGTTTGCGGTGTTCGATGATGCGGCATACGTCGGAGGCATCGTATGCAAAGGCTGTGCGTCCTATACCCGCAAGCAGCTTGACCAGCTTACCGACTTCGTGAAGTCGCAGCAGGTAGGTGCAAAGGGTCTGGTGTATGTCAAGGTAAATGCTGACGGTACAATAAAGTCGTCGGTAGACAAGTTCTACACACCCGAGCAGCTTGCAGCAGTAGCCGAGAAGGCGGAGGCAAAGCCTGGCGACCTCATACTCATCCTCTCTGGCTCACAGCCAAACAAGACACGTGTGCAGCTCTGCGCCCTGCGCCTTGAAATGGGAAAACGCCTCGGACTTATGGACAAGAACCGTTTCGAATGTCTCTGGATTGTTGACTTCCCGCTATTTGAGTGGAGCGATGAAGAGCAGCGCCTCATGTCCACACACCATCCGTTCACCATGCCTAATCCTGCCGACCTTCCTCTTCTCGATACCGACCCTGCCAAGGTTCGCGCTATGGCTTACGACTTCGTATGCAACGGCATTGAGGTTGGCGGTGGCTCGCTGCGTATCCACGATGGCAAGCTTCAGGCAAAGATGTTTGAAGTGCTCGGTTTCACGCCAGAGAAAGCCATGCAGCAGTTCGGTTTCCTCATCAACGCCTTCAAGTATGGCGCTCCACCTCATGCCGGTCTTGCCTTCGGTCTCGACCGCTTCGTAAGTATCATGGCAGGTCTTGACTCCATACGTGACGTCATAGCCTTCCCGAAGAACAACAGCGGACGTGATGTGATGCTTGACGCTCCGGGCTTCATAGACCAGAAACAACTTGACGAACTCCAGTTGAATATTGACCTGAAAGACAAGGAGCAGAAGTAACAAAGCCCTCGCATAGCCACCGCCTCGCAATATGGGCGGTGGCACTTACTCCCCACTCTCACCTCTTTTCCTCAAGACGAAAAGTTACAAAGTGTTGATTGTTAGTCTGAAACTTTGTTGATATACGTCAAAAAACATAGTGTAATTGTCGTAAATACAATTGTCGGACATTAATTTCGCCTATATCATATTGTACAGCTTAAAAAATATATGTAATTTTGCATTGAAATTATGGTATAACAAACATATTTCAATAGATTATTAATTTTTTAAGGCAAAGATGGCAGAAAAGAAAACAACAAAGGCTGCGGCAGAGAAGAAGACAACAACAAAGGTTGCAGCAGAAAAGAAGACAACAACAAAGCGTGCATGCGCTGCAAAAACTGTAGCAGAAGTATCTTTTAGCGCTGAGAACGTAGGTTTCCGTGCAGGTGATGTATATCAGGCTCTTGCAAGTGCAGAAGGAGCACTCTCTGTAGCAGAGATTGCTAAGAAGGCCAATATCAGCGAGTCTGAGGTACTTCTCGGTGCTGGTTGGCTGCTCAAGGAGGGAAAGATCAAGGGTGAGGAGAACACTATCGCTCTTGCATAATTCAGGCAAAGAAAAAGAATAAGTATCTTTCATACTTGAATCAAAGATAAGGGAGTTTTGTCAGTTATACGTAATTGGCGAAATTCCCTTATCTGTTTTTAGCCTGCATGCTAAGGCAAGCAAAGCAAATACTCTTGTTCGTATATTACCTGCTTCAAGAGAGTGTCGTCAGAACAAAAGATTATTATATACATTGAAAGACTACAGCAAAGACATAATAGACATATTGTCACAAGTGCCTCAAGGGCTGCCGATAAGGGCTGTTGTAAAACATATATACAACGCCCATAACACCTTTTTCGAAACCGTTGACATTGACGACGTGAAAAAGAAGGTGACCAATTACCTTACGTCACACGCCAAGAGCAGGAAATCACCAATAGAGAAAGGAGACAGATGGGGAGTATATAGGGTTGACATGGCAAAACTTCAGGAGTTGGCAAATCTTGCTGAAGTCCAAGAGGAGGCGCAGAAAGACAAAAACTGGCAGGAACAGTCTTTGGGACTCATATTCCCCGAAGAAGAGTAACTGCTGCCATAGAAGAAAGGTGTATATATATATAAATCCGTGATACCTATCTGGTGGGGGAATTATCCTACTGACCCTTGGGGTCAGAGGGAAATATAAGACCCTTACAATTTTTTTATGTCGGGATAACTACTTATCCCATGAAAAACTTACTTTATGAATAATCATCTTGTCATTATGGCGGGTGGCATGGGAAGCCGCTTCTGGCCAATGAGCACAGAGGAAACGCCAAAACAGTTTATCGATGTATTAGGAGTAGGCAAAACGCTCCTCCAGCTTACCATGCAGCGGTTCGAAGGTATATGTGCGAACGAGAATGTCTGGGTAGTGACAAACGAGGCGTATGTCTCAAAGGTACGCGAGCAATTGCCGCAGATACCGGTAGAGAATATTCTCAGCGAACCGTGCAGAAGGAATACCGCACCTTGCGTGTGTTATGTCAGCCACCGCATAAAATCCACAGACCCTGAGGCCAACATCGTAGTAACCCCCAGCGACCATATCGTAGTCAACGAAAAGGAGTTCAGGAGGGTCATCACTTCCGCACTCTCCTTCACCGCTTCTCGCAATGCCATTGTAACCCTTGGCATGAAGGTGACAAGGCCAGAGACAGGTTATGGATATATTCAGGCTGATATGTCTCAGAGACAGCGGGAGAATGAAGAGATTTACGCCGTCAGCCGTTTCCGTGAGAAACCTGATCTTGCCACAGCAAAGCAATATATGGCGGAGGACAACTTCTTCTGGAATGCAGGAATATTCCTTTGGAATGTCTCCACTATCGTTGATGCCTTCTCAAAACATGCTCCCGGTGTCAACGCTATCTTCCAGTCATTGACAGGGGCTTACGGCACAGAGCATGAGCAGGAGGCGGTAAATGCCGCTTATCCTACGTGTGAGAGCATCTCCGTAGACTATGCCATCATGGAGAAGGCAGAGCATATATTTGTCTATCCTGCCGATTTCGGTTGGAGTGACCTCGGAACATGGGGTGCGCTATGGACACTCAGCCCTCACGATGCAGAAGGCAACAGCTGCATAGGCAACGATATACGTATGATAGAGTCAAGCAACTGTATAGTACACACTACTGAAGAGAAAAAGGTTGTCATACAGGGACTTGATGGATATATAGTAGCTGAGAAAAACGATACCCTCCTCATCTGCCGTCTTTCAGAAGAGCAGCGAATAAAGGACTTCAGATGAGGTCTGAAAATCACGTTTATATAACATAGCGTAAACTCCTCTGCACGTATGCTATAGGTGTAAAAACGCAATGAGAATATGGCATGCTGTTTGTGATATCCATTCAAACAGCATGCCATTCATGTTTTTATGTCCATTTATGTTTTTATGTCCATTGTTTTTTTTATGTCAGCAAGTCAACGATGTCAGCAGGAGCTTTAGCAAATAATGTCGCTCCGTGAGCAATGAGAAAGTCATAGTCACGGAATCCCCATAATACAGAGATGCAGTCAAGACCGGCATTGCGTGCCGTAGCAATGTCAACGTCTGAGTCGCCTACATATACCGTATCTTCCGCTTTTGCTTCCATTTCGCGCATAGCTATGTCAACCATATCCCTTTCGGGTTTTCTCCTGATGTTCTCGCGTTCTCCTACGGCAATGTCAATGGTTTCTTTGAACCATATCTCGTACAGCTCGCTGACCCCTTTTTGGAGTTTGTTGCTTACTATAGCCATCTTCAGCCCACGTTGTTTCAGACATTCCAGAGTCTCTTTTATGCCGGGATATAACGTAGTCTTGTCTTGACAATGTATGATATAATACTCCTTGAATGTCGTGAAAACCTTTTCAAACAAGGCGTTGTCCTCACCGTCCGGAACGGCACGTATGATAAGGTTTCTTACTCCATTACCAACAAACTGACGCACCTCGTCAAGCGTGCGCTCTTTCATGCCGTTAGTACGCAGAGCATAGTTCGTGGCGTCTGCAAGGTCTTCAAGGGTGTCAAGCAGTGTGCCGTCAAGGTCCCAAATGATGTTCTTGTATTTCATAATTCCTATTTTTTATGCTGTTGTATAAAAAAGACACACCAGCTCATTCACGTAATATCGGCAGTTGCCAATGGTAGGTGACAGCGCATACCCGTATGATTATGACAGCCGAAGCACATGCCAGCTGTGCCCAGACATCATATATGTCGAAAACCAAAGCTACGGTATATATTATACCACCCACGGCACAAGCCAGAGCGTATATGTCGCGACGGAAAATAAGAGGTACCTCGTTGATGAGTATGTCACGTATCACACCACCTGCCGCACCAGTCATCATACCCATGATGTTTGCAGCCCAAAAGGGGAAGCCGGCGTTAATGGTCTTCTCAAAGCCTACGACAGTGAAGAGTGCAAGACCTATGGTGTCGAATGTGAACATCGTCTTGGCTATCTTGTTGATGAACGTATGGCAGAAGATATATACCACAAGGGCAAAAGCCGTAATGGCGAGGTAAATCCATTGAGTCATCCAAAAGGGGCTGTTACCCAAAAAGATGTCACGTATTGTGCCACCTCCACATGCCGTCGCCATACCTACTATGAAGGCTCCGAAAAGGTCAAAGTTTTTCTCGCTGGCAAGGCGAATGCCGCTGATGGCAAAGGCAAAGGTGCCTATGAAGTCGATAACGGTTACGAAAGTAAGTTCAAACATATTGTAAAAAATATTGTAGGTGGGAATTAATAACCCCCTCTCTAAGTATGGCAGACTGATACTGTCTCATGCCATATAAATAACTCTTTTCATACGGGAATTTACATCCCCCGCCTTAACTCTTTTCTGGCTGGAAGTATTATACCCCTCCTTTCCTTGTAGAGTGTGAATTTTATTTCGGAGTGCAAAATTAATAATAATATTTTATAAATAGTTTGTTTTAATGGTTTTTTCTTCTTAATTTTGCAACGTTATGAAAAAAAACTTTCGTGAAGAGCAAGGTAACAGATGGACTCACCTTATAGGAGTCGTCTTTGCGTTGTCGTGCATCTGGATGGTATGGCCTGCCGTAAAATTAGGTTGGCAGTGGACCATGGCGGTAATATTCTTTATAGCAGGAATGTTTCTTATGTTCCTGTCAAGTACCATATATCACTGGCTTCGTCCGGGAGTTGCCAAGGATATCCTTCGTAAGTGTGACCATATCAGCATTTACGTCATGATAGCCTGTTCCTATACCCCAATATGTATCGCTGTGGTGGGAGGCTGGATAGGCTGGCTGACGTTTTCCCTCTTGTGGGCTGTCGTTATTGCAGGCACAGTATATAAGATTGTGGCTATTGACAAATACCCGCGTCTCTCTCTCGCCCTGTATCTCGTCATGGGGTGGAGCGTGGTATTCATCGCAAAGCCTGTTTTTGATAGCCTGCCGGACGTATCCCTTCTACTGCTCCTTGCAGAAGGGCTTTTTTATACTGCCGGGACATACTTTTTTGCCAAAGACAGCCGACAGCATTATCATGCCATCTGGCATGTCTTTGTACTTCTCGGTGCCATAACCCACTGGACAGCGATACTTACTGTCATGATGACCCGGATGCCGCAGGTGTAAATCCGATCTTAATCCCCCATCTATATTAGTAAGCACAACAACTTTACAAACATAATGAAAGCGATAATCTTTGACCTTGCAGGTGTCGTAATGAACCTGAACATAAAGCGTGATACCGAGGCATTGCATTCTATAGGTCTTCCTGACTATGCCGAATGTCTTGCTAATGACGACTTGCGAAAACCGTTGGACGTTTACCTTAATGGACTCTGTGGCATTGAAGAGTTTCTTGCCGCCATACGGCCATTTTGCCGTAAGGATGTAAAAGACAGTGAGATATTATGGGCTATGGATGCCGTTCTCGATGATGTGCCACGTGAGAGGTTAGAGCATATCATACGCTTGCGAAGCAGATACCGTGTCTTCCTTTTGAGCAATATTTACGATACGGCGTGGGAGCATGCCGTACGTGAGATAGAGAAAAGCGGGTATCATGTCGAAGACTGTTTTGAGCAGGTCTTCCTTTCAAACGAGCTACGCATGGCGAAGCCAGACGCAAGGATTTTCCGCAAAGTGGTGGAAGAGACCGGTATAGTGCCTGAGGAGACATATTATTTTGATGACACCCGTGTCAATATTGAAGCGGGTAAAGCCTTGGGCTTCCACTCTTTCCTCGTTCCGATGAACAGACTTGAAGAGGTGTGGCAGATGCTGTAGTATTCTGTTTTCTTTTCCAGCATTACTTACCATACGTCACATTGCTTGCGCTCACTGTCTTCCTTCGGATTGATGGATAGGGGTATGCCGTTGACGTGACAGTCATGGAACACACACCGCTCTGTCTTGTAGAGATAGGTGGCGTTGGCAGCCTTGTCGACAGTGAAGTTCGAGACGGTGATGTCGCGTATAGGCTCGCTGTCGTTTCCGTCGAAATATATGGCATAGGCGTCAGCACGTCCTGCATGGACATTGCTTATAGAAAAGTCAGAATAGCGCGACGGCATATTCCCGCCCCGATATCCGAAATAGTTTGTCTCAAAACGTAAAACCGCTCCGGCAGCTGACGCTATGTCCACGGAGTCGACATATACCTGTTCTATATATCCGCCTCGGTCAAGATTTGACTTGAAGAGCAGTGCATTCTTCACGTCTCCAATCTTTATGTTGCGCATAAAGACATTGCTCACACCGCCCGACATCTCTGAGCCGATGCAAAGTCCGTTACATTTACTGAAGAACTGGCAGTCTCTGATGACGATATTTCTTGACGGACGGTTGACTCTCCTGCCGTCAGCGTCACGTCCTGCCTTTATCGCTACAGCGTCATCACCTGTACGGAAGGTGCAGTGCTCTATCAACACTCTCTCTGTAGACTCAGGGTCACACCCGTCGTTATTCGGGAAATGGGAGTCTATAGTGACGTTACGTACCGTGACATCCTGACAGTATAAAGGATGCACACACCAGAACGGGCTGTCCTTCAGCGTTATACCCTCAATAAGCATCTGCTGGCATTCCACGAACTCTATGGCACAGGGGCGTAGGCGACTTCCTTCGCCAAAGATTCGTTGCCCTATGTCCGTGCCTTCTTCACCCATGGTGCGAAGACGTTCCACATCTTTTTTCTCCGGAGTGTCGCCATGCGTGCCGTGGATATTCTCTACAAAGTCCGGATTGCCGTCGGGCATTCCCCAGCGAGCCATCTCCTTGCCGTTGGCGTTGATTACCGCATTGCCCTCGCCTGTTATGGCGAAGTTGCAAGCCTTATATGCCCTTATCATTGACGAACGGTTATACAGTTCCGTACCCTCCCAACGTGAGAAGACAGCAGGAAGGTATCTGTCTGGCTCTGGCGAGAAGAGTAGTGTAGCACCGTCACAGAGGTGCAGGCAGACATTGCTCTTCATCACTATCGCACCGTCGATATTATGCTCTCCGGCGTGTACTATGACTCTTCCGCCACCTTTTTCGGAACATTCGTCGATAGCCTTCTGAAGGTTTCCTCTCGTTATTCTTTCCGCGAGATGATAATCCTTGCATGGTATTTTCGGACAGCTTATGCTCGCTGCAATCATTGTCTCACGACGACGTGCCTCCACGTCATTCATCAAGAGGCGTGAAGGGTCTGTCGTCGGTATGACTTTTTCTATCTTTCCCTCGTCATCATACCTCAGGGTGTCACAGCATATCGAGCGTCTTACGCCGCAGTGGAAACCGTCATGAAGGCTCTTGCTGAGGTCAGCTGTATGATAGAACAGATAGTCCTGCCCTTTATAGTTTACTATAGACGCATGGTTCGTTCCGCTGTTCACCGGGTCGAGTATAACACCTTGGTAGGTGTACGGTCCTAAAGGTGAGCGGCTTGTGGCATAAACAATCCTTGGCTCATGACCGCGGAAAGGCCCGTCGGAATACGACATGTAATATATTCCGTTGCGTTTATGCACCCATACTGCTTCGAAAAAGTCTTTTGCTCCTTCCACGATATGTACCTTGCCGTCGTACGACACCATGTCGTCGTTGAGCTTTATGCAGCATACGGTGTTCTGACCTGCGAAGAGATACGCCTGTCCGTCGTCGTCAATAAAGACACAAGGGTCTATGAAGTCACGGTCGCAGACGACTCCCGGAGTGTCTATAGACAACAACGGTTTCCCAATAGGGTCGTAGAACGGCCCGTAGGGTGTCTCGCTTACTGCAACACCGATATGTTTCTTGTCTGTGGGGTAATAGAGATAATATTTCCCGTTACGTTCTATACAGTCGGGAGCCCATGCCGCCTCCTTCGCCCATGTCGTCTGGCGTATAGGATTGAAGATTACGCCATGGTCTTTCCATTCCACCATGTCTGTAGTGCAGTACACGTGATAGTCTTCCATGGAGAAAGACAGTGCGTCGTCTTTGTCATGACTTGGGTACACCCATAAGGTGTCATGGAAGACACGTGCCGAAGGGTCGGCGCTGTACATGTGGTTTATTATCGGGTTGCCCGTTATAGCTCGTTGCGCAAACGTTATGCAATGCAGCATAAGTGCTGCAAGAAAGATACATGCTCTCATCATCATTTAATCCTGTTTTTCTCTCACTTTTTCTTTTGCCTTGTCGGCTTGCTCTTTTTCTCGTCAAGTATTGATGCCATGGCTTTCGCCGTAGTATATATCTTTGTTGAGAAGCCTTGGAGTTCTACGGCATTAAGCGTTCCTTTTTTGATGTAGTAGGACAGTTCCAGTGCTTCGACGGCAATCTTCATCTGTTTTTGAATGGCTTTATTATTCAGAGCCTTGCAAACCGTTTTTGCTGCTGATATGAGATGTTCGAAGAGTTCCTCTGTCTTTCCGTGGAAATATGCCGCAGCGGTCTTCAGCCTTTCCTGAAGCCTCTCGTCGTTCTGATATTCCGTCCCGGCTTCTTGCAACATCCTGTCATACTGTAGCTTGAACTTGTTCGCTACAACAATGAGTTCGTCGTTGACCCTTGGACGTGTGTTGCGTAGCATGTCGAGAAACGTCGCCTGAGAATTGGAGAAGTTATTCCCCGCCACACGCATGAGGTGCTCGAAGTCATAGTACACCTTCCCGAATGAGAATAGCTCCGTGAGAAGAGAGTAGAAATAGTCGTAACGGCATTGTGGGAGTATCGAAGAGCAGTCTTTGTTCTCTTCTATGGACTCTGTGACGTATTTGTCCACTTCTCCATCGTTTATTATGCTTCCGCGACAGAGTGGTGCCGTGAGCACGAGGCCTTCCAATGTCCGGCATCGTGAGAGGGCGACATATACCTGTCCGTGGGCAAAAGAGTTGTTTATGTCGAGAATGGCATGTTTGAATGTCAGTCCTTGTGATTTATGAACCGTGATAGCCCACGCCAGGCGTAGAGGATATTGCCTGAACGTTCCTTCTACTTCTTCCTTGATCTCTTTCGTCTTTTCGTCTATGGCGTAACGCATGTTGCTCCATGTCTCTTGCGTTACGAGGATATTCTCCTGATCTTCCGTATCATCGTTGACACAACATACCGTGATGCCTTCGGCAGAGAGGTTCGCTATCGTGCCTATCTTTCCGTTGTAATATCTCCTTGTCGGTTGTGTGTCGTTCTTCACGAACATCACCTGCGCACCTTTTTTCAGTGTCAGCAGTTTGTCGGTGGGGTAGGACATCTCAGGGAAAGTCCCCTCTACCTCTGCCTGAAAAGAGTATGCCCTGTCAGGCAGTTGTCCCAGACGCGTCTCGTTGTAGCTGTTAGCCTGTCTGTTGTGTGTGGTGAGACGTATCCATGTCTCCCGGTGCTTGTTTTCAACAGTTGTTGTCGTTTCTGGCGAGAAATTTGGTATATACCTGCTGTTGAGTTCTTCGAGAGCCACCTCGCTGAGGTTGTTGTTCCTTATTCCTGCCAGTATGTCAATGAATTTCCTGTCTTGCTGTCTGTATATCATTTGCAGCTCTATGGTGACGTATTTCACCTGCTGCAGGGCGTGCGAACTGAAGAAATACGGTGTGGCGTAATAGCGTGAGAGAATTTCCCATTCGTTCTCCTTCGCCACAGGTGCCAGCTGCTGCAGGTCTCCTATCAGCAGCAGCTGTACCCCTCCGAACGGTTCGTTAGGGTTTCTGTATCGTCGCAGCACATCGTCAACGGCGTCTAAGGTGTCACATCTCACCATGGAAATCTCGTCAATGACGAGGAGGTCCATGGTGAGGAGGAGGTTTTTCTTCTCCTTGCTCATCCTGAAGTATTTTGAGTCTTTGCCGTTTTGTGCTCCGGCATAGAACGGCAGCAGTGAGAGTTGGAAGAAGGAGTGTATGGTCTGTCCGCAGGCATTGATAGCGGCAACACCTGTGGGAGCGAGAACCACCATACGCTTCGGCGAGAGTTCACGTATCTTTCTGAGGAAGGTGGTCTTTCCTGTCCCCGCCTTGCCGGTGAGGAATACCGAGGTGCGTGTCCCTTCTATGAATTGCCATGCGAGGTTCATCTCCTTGTTGTGTGCCATAATCTCTTGTGCTTTTTCTGGTGTGGTATGTTCTTGCCACCTTATTGCCTGATGTAAAAAAAGTGGAAAGCCTCACTCCTGTCTGACAGCTTTTTGACAACAGTATGAAGCTCTCCACGATATTTCTGCTCAATGTTTTTCTCTTCTTTTCTATGAGAATGCGAATTCTTTGATGATTCTTCTGGAATTCTATAGAAATTCTGAGGTAATCAACCCTTCATTAAAAATTGAAATATCCCTTAGCGTTGTTATAGCAGATGTCCTCAATCATCTGTCTTACACGCTGCTCCTCATATCCCTCGAAAGGTATCAGTCCGTTCTCTATGTCCTTGCCTACAAGGTTACAGAGTGTGCGGCGGAAATACTCATGACGTGGGTAAGAGAGGAAAGAACGTGAGTCGGTAAGCATACCTACGAAACGAGAGAGCAGTCCGAGAACAGAGAGAGCGTTCATCTGCTTCTCCATGCCGTCCTTCTGGTCGAGGAACCACCATCCTGAGCCCCACTGTATCTTTCCCGGACATGAGCCGTCCTGGAAGTTGCCGAGCATGGTAGCTATCACTTCGTTAGCGCAAGGGTTAAGGTTGTAGAGTATTGTCTTTGCCAGCTTGCCCTGTACGTTAAGCTCGTCGAGGAAGTGGCTCATAGCCTTTGCTGTAGTAAACTCACCGATGGAGTCGAAGCCTGTGTCGGCACCCAGCTTGTTGAACATCAGGGTGTTGTTGTTACGTATGGCACCATAGTGGAACTGCTGTGTCCAGCCAGCCTCATAATCCATGATAGCCATTTCCTTCAGGAAGGCGTGCTTGTACTTGCGTTGCTCCTCAACGCTGACAGCCTTGCCGGCAAGAGCCTTGTCGAGGATAGCGTCAATCTCTGCATCGGTGTATGGCTCGTCATAGAATTCCTCTATGCCGTGGTCAGAGAGCTTGCAACCCTTTGATGCGAAGAAGTCATGACGTTTCTGTAGGGCGTTGACCATGTCGGCGAAGGTCTTGATTTCTACTCCTGAAACGGCAGAGAGCTTCTCTACGTAAGCCTTGAATGTCGCAGCCTCGATGTTCATTGCAGCATCAGGACGCCATGCCGGTATCATGCGAGTCTTGCATGTAGGGTCAGCGGCAACAACGTCATGATATTCCAGGCTGTCAACAGGGTCGTCGGTTGTACATACCAGTTCAACGTTATAGTGTGCCATAAGACCACGTGGTGTGAACTTCGGGTCGTTGGCAATAAGGTCGTTACACTTGTCGAAGATAGCTCGTGCATTGGTAGGGTTCAGCGTCTCCTCTATGCCGAAAGCTGTTTTCAACTCCAGGTGTGTCCAGTGATACAGAGGGTTACGGAATGTGTATGGCACTGTCTCAGCCCATTTCTCGAATTTCTCCCAGTCTGTTGTGTCTTTTCCTGTGCAGAACCTCTCGTTTACACCGTTTGAACGCATAGCACGCCATTTGTAGTGGTCGCCCATAAGCCATATCTGTGCTATGGATTCGAAACGTTTGTTCTCAGCTACCATCTGTGGTATAAGGTGGCAGTGATAGTCTATGATCGGCATCTTTGCCGCATGGTTGTGATAGAGGTCCTGTGCTGTTTTGGTTTCGAGCAGGAAGTTCTCGTCATTGAATTTTTTCATATCTGTCTTTTAAGGTTAATATTTAAGTTGTTCTCGATTCGTTTTCTTCATTAGTTGTTGTTTTACCGGTTGTCCTCAGTTTATTCTTCTTTACCGTTTGTTCTCGATAGGACTTCTTTACCGTTTGTCGCTATTGGTTATTTTGTTCTTCATCGTAATATCTCATGCAAAAGTAATAAAAATATTTTATTCATGAAAGAAATTACAAAGAATTAACAAAAATCTTTCTTGCGCTCATTGCTTGTCCTCTTTCTTGCCTTTCCTCACGCCCTGGGCTATGAGAAGCAGAATGACAAGTGCGAGGACAGCATACCCGGAGTAAGCCATTGTTTCGGTTATCTTCAACGACTGCGGATGGAAGTCCAGCACGATGTCATGCTTTCCTGCCGGAACGTTTATGGCGCGGAGGACATAGTTCACACGTCCTACCTCAACAGGCTTGCCGTCTACGGTCGCCGTCCACCCCGGATAGTAAATCTCTGAGAACACTACGACACCGCCAGTTGCCGACTGTGCAGTATATTCCAGGCGGTTAGGCAGATATGACTTTATGGTGACGGTCGCCGTGCTGTCTTGAATGTTTGCTTTGCCGAGAGTCTCCTCAAACTTCTTGTCTGCCACGGCAGTCTTGCGGAGGTCTGTGCCGCCCATTCTGTCAAGCTCTTCGTTGGCGTTCGCGACATAGTCTATGTTGTCGACAAACCATGCGTTGCCAAAGGTGTTGTAGTTACGGAGCGGCAGCGTCTTGTTGTCTTGCAGAGGCACGATGAAATATCTGGTGTTGAGCATGTTGAGGACAGGCGACACCTTGCTACTGACACTTTCCATGTCTCCTCCGGCGTCGATGATGGCATCCATGGTTTTCTGCATCTCAGGATGTATGTACTTCTCTATGAGTTCCTGGTATCTGCGCAGTTTTGCAGGGTGGTATCCTCCAATGCTCTTGTGGTAGTAAGAGGTCTCGTTCTCGTTGAACGTGTTCGACGCAAGGTTCAGCACACGGTAGTCGAGTGTCTTGTCTTTGAGTATCTCCTTGTCTGTCTCTGTCATTGGCTGTGGCAGGTCGCGGACATCAGCGTTTACGAACATGGCATCGTTGAGGTATCTCTTGTCTACTGTCCACATGTCCGCCAAGCAGAGGACTGCCAGTATGGCTGCCATATACTCCGTACGCAGTTTGCGGAAAGCAAAAGCTGTCACCACGGCAGCACCAAGGGTGATAATCCAGAACGAACGCCAGCAGTCAGCCACGAAAATAGCCTCTCTCACCTCCCTGAGGTTGGCAAGGAGCGGCATGAGCTGTTCCTGTGGGAACTGGCTGAGCATACGTATCTCCGCCTGTGAGACGAAGTCTGAGAAGAACGTCTTAGGCATGATGGCGAAGAGGGCGCAGAAGCCTGCCGTGAGGGCGTAGCTCGCTATTGCCGCCTTCTTTTTCTTCTTCAGAATGTCGGGGTTGTCAGATATTTCTTTCAGCGCCATGATGGCGAGAAGTGGTATGGTAAACTCCGCGATGACAAGTATGGAAGCTACGGTACGGAATTTCGCATACATCGGAACATAGTCAATGAAGAAATCCGTCATAGGCATGAAGTTCTTGCCCCACGAGAGGAGTATGGAGAGTACCGTGGCTACCAGAAGTGCCCATTTCAGCGGACCTTTAACTATGAACAGTCCGAGGATGAAGAGTGTGAGGACAAAGGCACCGACATACACCGGACCTGACGTTCCTGGTTGCTCACCCCAGTACTGTCCCATCTGCTGGTAAATGCCGTAATACTCGTTGTAGGCATGTTCCATGCCCTCTTTGCTGTCTGCTATGGCTGTCATCGACGAGCCGCCCTTTGTGTTTGGCACGAGCAGCGTCCATGTCTCGTCGATGCCGTAGCTCCATTGCGTGATGTAGTCACGCTCCAGTCCCGAGGATGTCTGGTTGGCGCTGTTCTCTTTGACGAGTTCGCTCTTTCCTCGCATTGACTCTTTCTGGTATTCCCACGTATGGTACAGGTTGGAAGCGTTGAGCATGATACCCACAGCGGCAGCGGCAAGACATACAGCCGAGGCTTTTACGAAATGTGCCATCTGTTTCTTGCGTATGGCATCGTAAAGGAATGCTACAACCATGCAAAGTATGATAAACATATAATAATATGTCATCTGAACATGGTTTGCCAGAACCTCCATTGCGGCGAAGAGAGCCGTGACGACGAAGCCTGCCGCATAACGTCCGCGGTAAGAGAGTATGATGCCTCCAATCATCGGCGGAAGGTATGCCAATGCCATTACTTTCCACAGATGACCTGCGGCAATTATTATGAGGAAATAGCTGGAGAAAGCCCACATCACAGAGCCTAAGGCTGCCAGGTGCCAGCGGAAGTCGAAGGCGCGCAGCATGATGTAAAAGCCGAGGAGGTAAGCGAAGAGATACCATACATAGTCCGGAAGCCACAGGTGGTACATCTTGCTTATGCCAGACAAAGTCTCCGCACTCTCATACGACGGAGCGGACTGGTAAGTCGGCATACCGGAGAAGAGGGAGTTTGTCCAGCGTGACTGCTCTCCCGTCTGTTCCTTGAAGACGGAGATTTCCTGACCTGCTCCTCGTCCTGCCGAAGCGTCGTGACGGTAGAGAATGCGTCCCTCAGATACTGCCGGCATGAAATATGCTACCGCAATCATTGCGAAGAGTATCACTACAATTACGTCTGTAGCGTACTTCTTGAGGAAAGATAAAAAGTTGATATTCATATTGTCGTTTTTGTGTTCTTGCTGACAAGCCTCTGTCGGTGGGGGATAAGTAAGATGTAATAAATGTTTTTTTACAGCTACTTACAACCCGTATTTATCAAAACTGCAAAGTAACTAAATAATTCTGACAAAACAAAGGCTTTTATGGAATATTTATTAAAAATGTCTTAATTTTGCATATATAAGGCTTTCCTGCCATGATAAACTTTCGTTTGCATGTTATTCTGGCAGGACGATTTCGTGAAAGTTATTGGAGGTCCACAAAAGCCGTATAGAATGGGAAGAATATACTCGTTTTTTTTTATTTTTTCTTTCTATGCAAGTCCCAAGTAAGTCCCAAGTAAGTCCCAAGTAAGTCCCAAGTAAGTCCCATTTTTTTTGCATAAAGGTTGGGAGAAGGATAGGAGGTGCATAGGAGGCAGTCTTATGGCAGCCATGAAATAGAATTCTGCCCCAAAATTTGTTATGAGCAGGCTGCTCTGTCATGGTAAATTATCATATCGGAAAAAATGGGGTCTTTGAATATGTGTGTTAATAAATGAAAAACAGTGGAAATGCAGGATTGTCTTTAAAAATAAGAGGACAAGCTCTGTTAAGAACATGTTCTCTTAAAATAATGATGAGTGATCCGGTCGGGATTCGAACCCGAGACCCACAGCTTAGAAGGCTGTTGCTCTATCCAGCTGAGCTACCGGACCTCCACTTAAATGTCAAAGCGGGTGCAAAGGTACATATATTTTCTTGTTTTTAATGGTGTGCAACGGGAAAATTAAAATATATTAAGTGGTTTTACGGTAATTTTAACACAGAGGTCGTTATTCTTGCGGTTTATAAAACAAGACGATGCACCGGTGTTGCAAAATGCTTCCTTTCTGTTTGGCTGAAATTTCAACCAAAATTCAATGGTTTTAGAAATTGATGAAACAGTAAGGAGATAAACTAACAATAGACTAATATAAGGACAACCATAGGACAATGATAGGACAACGATAGGACAACAACAGAAAAATAGGCCAACGTCTGGAAAATAAATCATTGGAGTTTTCGTCTTAATGCATGTTTGCCTTGGTAAAACTTGCCTGATGTCAAATGTAAGGAATGATATTATTTAAAAAAACTTAAAAGTGACGTAACATAAAGAGACATATTTGGTTGGTGAAGAAAAAATGTATAACTTTGCACTCTGTTTGGAATAAGTATCATTTTAGAAACACAAAAACTTAGATAGAAATGTCGAAGATTTGTATGATTACGGGAAAGAAAGCCATGATTGGCAATAACGTTTCCCACTCAAAGCACCGCACAAAGCGTAGCTTTGACGTAAACCTTTTTAACAAGAAGTTCTACTATGTAGAAGAGCAGTGCTGGATTAGCCTGAAAGTAAGCGCTGCAGGACTTCGTCTTATAAATAAGATAGGTCTTGACGCTGCTCTCAAAAAAGCTGTCGCTAACGGCTTTGTTGACTGGAAGGACATTAAAGTAATAGGAGAGTAAGTATCATGGCAAAGAAAGCAAAAGGCAATAGAGTACAGGTTATTCTCGAGTGTACAGAAATGAAGGAGAGCGGACTTCCTGGAACAAGCCGTTACGTTACGGTAAAGAACCGCAAGAACACTCCTGAGCGTATGGAGCTCAAGAAATATAATCCAATCCTTAAGCGCATGACAGTGCATAAGGAGATTAAGTAACCCCTAAAACCAATACAGAATGGCAAAGAAAGCTGTTGCGACCCTTCAAACCGGTAAGACCGACGGTCGCGCATATACAAAGGTTATCAAAATGGTGAAAAGCCCAAAGACAGGTGCTTATGTGTTCGATGAGCAGATGGTTCCTAATGAGGCTGTTAAGGATTTCTTCAAATAAGTAGTCTCTTGTTATAAAAAATAAGACATTACGTTATTTTTTAATCTTTCACCGTAATTTTCGAAAAGATACTTCAGTCCGCACAAAGCACTGCTCGCCAGTACGTTGTGCGGACTTTTTGATAATATCCACACCAATAAAGAAAAATATTATGGGAATATTCAGCATTTTCAAGAAGAAGGAGACTCTCGACAAGGGTCTGGAAAAGACAAAGGAAAGTGTCTTCACAAAGATTAGCAGAGCCATCGCCGGAAAGAGTACCGTTGACGATGATGTCCTCGACAACCTTGAGGAAGTACTCATAACAAGCGATGTCGGTGTGGATACTACGCTGAAGGTCATTGAACGCATTCAGAAAAGGGTGGCACGCGACAAATATGTCTCTACCTCAGAACTGAACAATATCCTGAGGGAAGAAATAGTTGCTCTACTCGAAGAAAACAACACCGGAAACCTCGACGAATGGGACCTCCCCACAGACCATAAGCCGTATGTCATTCTCGTTGTGGGTGTCAACGGAGTGGGAAAGACGACGACGATAGGAAAACTGGCTTATCAGTTCAAACGTGCCGGAAAAAAAGTCTACCTCGGAGCAGCGGACACATTCCGTGCTGCTGCGGTAGAACAGATAGTCATCTGGGGAGAGCGAGTAGGGGTGCCGGTGATAAAACAGCAGATGGGATCTGACCCGGCGTCAGTAGCCTTCGATACCATATCGTCGGCAAAAGCCAACGGAGCAGATGTCGTGATCATAGATACGGCAGGACGTCTGCACAATAAGGTGGGACTTATGAACGAGCTGAAGAAAATTAAGGACGTCATGAAAAAAGTCATGCCGGAGGCTCCTGACGAGATACTCCTCGTCCTCGACGGCTCAACAGGACAGAACGCCTTTGAACAGGCTAAGCAGTTCGCTGCAGTGACACAAATCTCTTCCCTCGCCATAACGAAACTCGACGGCACGGCAAAGGGTGGTGTCGTGATAGGCATTTCCGACCAGCTCAAGGTTCCTGTGAAATATATCGGGCTCGGAGAGAATATGGAAGACTTGCAGCTCTTCAACCGCAGAAGTTTTGTAAACTCATTATTTGGAGAAAAATGAAAAAGAACCGTATAGACATAATCACCATGGGGTGTTCGAAAAACCTTGTCGACAGCGAAGGGCTCATGCGCTTGCTGGCAAGAAAGGGATATGATGTCTACCATGATGACGAGACACCACAAGGCGAATATGTCGTCATAAACACCTGTGGATTCATAGGAGATGCGAAAGAGGAGAGCATAAATGCAATACTCGAACTCGCTGAGGCGAAGAAAAGGGGAGAGATAGGGCAACTCATCGTCATGGGCTGTCTCTCAGAACGTTACCTCTCTGAACTTGAGACTGCCATACCAGAGGTGGACAGATACTACGGAAAATTTAATTTCAAGGACTTTGCCGCATCATTGCCCGAAATAGCCTGCAAGGACAAACAGGCGGACATACGTCTTACCACTACGCCACGCCATTACGCTTACATAAAGATTTCAGAAGGCTGTGACCGTAAATGTGCATACTGTGCCATACCTCTCATAACGGGACAGCATAAAAGCCGTACTATAGAGGATATAATCGAAGAGGTGGAAAGCCTCGTAGCGGCTGGGGTAAGAGAACTGAATGTCATAGCACAGGAACTGACATACTACGGCATAGACATTTACCACGAGCGGAAGATTGCAGAGCTGATAGACAGAATGGCGAAGGTTAAGGGAGTGAAGTGGATCAGGCTGCATTACGCATACCCTAACCAGTTCCCCATGGAACTCCTTGACGCGATGAAACGGAACGACAACGTATGCAAATACATAGACATCGCCTTGCAGCATATCTCAGACAATATGCTTGAGAGAATGCACCGCAACACGACAAAGGAGGAGACGGAAGAGGTGGTGAGAAGAATACGTCAGGCTCTGCCGGGAATACATATCCGTACAACGTTTATGGTGGGCTTCCCAGGGGAGACGGAGGAAGACTTCCTGGAACTCCTCGACTTCGTGAAAAGAGCACGTTTTGAGAGAATGGGTGCCTTCGCATATTCTGAAGAGGAAGGGACATTCAGCGCAGAAAACTACGAAGACGATGTTCCCGACGAGGTGAAACAGGTTCGACTCAGCAAACTCATGAGAGTGCAGCAGGGTATCTCTGCCGAGATAGAAGCGGCAAAGATTGGCTCCATAATGGATGTCGTGATAGACAGAAGAGAAGGTGACTACTACATAGCAAGGAGTGAGTTCTCATCCCCGGAGATTGACCCAGAAGTGCTGATACCTGTCGCTGAGCGGACATTACGCAAGGGATGTTTTTACAAGGTGCGCATTACGGCAGCAGAGGAGTTTGACCTATATGCCACAGCAGTGCTCTAAGACTCTTACTACAAGACTCTAAACCCCTAAAGATATATTACCTTGAACAACAAAGAATTTATCGCTGCCCTGTCAAAAAAAACAGGAACGAACAAAGAAAATACACAGAAAATGGTCAATGCTGTCATTTCTGCAATGTCTGATACCTTCGACGGAGGAGAGAGTGTCACAATAATCAATTTCGGCACTTTCGAGCCAAAGAAACGCATGGAACGTATCTTCATAAATCCTACAACAGGACAGCGAATGCTCGTACCACCTAAAATAGTGCTCAATTTTAAACCCTCCACACAGGTGAGGGAGAACATCAGGAAAGGAGGATCGGAATGAGTACACTGAAAGACTTGGCACGTATCGTGGCGGAAAGGCACGACCTGTCACAACAGGATACAGAGAACTTCATCGTTGAGATGTTTGACATCGTAAGGTCCACTCTGACAAAGGAAGAGCTTGTGAAAATCAAGGGCCTCGGAACATTCAAGGTACAGACAGTACGTGAGAAGGTCAGTGTGAATGTCAATACTGGTGAGAGGGTGGTCATTGACTCTCACGACAGGATTTCATTCACACCGGACAATGCTATGCGAGACTCCGTCAACAAACCTTTCGCTCATTTTGAAACCGTACCACTTAATGACGGCGTCGTTTTTGATGACCTGGACAGCACTACAGAGAAACAGGAACTCCCAGAAACAGAGAATACCATACAAAACCAAACCATCACCCCAACAGAAACCATACAACCAAGCAATTACCAAGAAAAACCATCCTCTTCTTTACAACCCCAACCCCTCAGTGGTTCAGAACGCTCACAGTCTCAATCTTTCAGTGATTCAGAACATCCTCAATCCCAACCCCTCAGTAGTTCAGAACATCCTCTGTCTCAATCACTCAGTAGTTCAGAACATCCTCTGTCTCAATCTTTCAGTGATTCAGAACATCCTCAATCCCAACCCCTCATTGGTTCAGAACATCCTCTGTCTCAATCTTTCAGTATTCCAGATCGCTCTCAGTCAAAAAAAACAAGTAGTTCGGAGCGTCCTCAGCCAACGCATTTTAATAGGATTGTTGAATCCATGGACTGTGCCGTATATGACCCCGAGGTAGAACTGGCAAAACTTCCAGATTTCCCTCGTGAGCCACAAGGAAGCAAACCAACGTTGAATAAGCGTCGTTTTGGCATCTCTTCGTCAGAAACGCTATCAGAGAATACACAGCAAAACACCCCTTCTGCTCTTCCTCCTGATCAAGCAGAAAAGAACCTTGTCTCCCCTGCATCCAGTGATGATGAGGCTTCCTCCTCATCCCCTTCCTCAGGAGTTGCCTCCCCTGCTTCGGCTCAAATCGTTTCCACGGCCTCTACCGTAACCACGGCTTCCACTGTGAGTTCCTCCGCCACCGTGACCACAGCATCAGCTGTGGTAAATGCCTCGACCGTCGCCAATGCCTCGACCGTCGCTCATGCTGATTACGTGGCGAGTGTAGGTCCCAGTGTTAGTGCCCAGGAGCCAGACACCACCAGCGACGATACCGAGAACAAGGAAAGCACCTTCTCATTGCTTGGCAGCACCCTGCTCGTTCTTTTTGTATTGTTTATAGGTGTCGTTGTAGGCCGTGTTACCGCCGACATATCTTTCCAGGACATACAGACGATGCTTTTCGGTGATCCTGCTGCTTCGGAGGAAAGCGATGACGCTGACCCCCAAACACTATCCTTGGCAGAGCATCAACAGGAAAAGGCAAAAAACACTACAGCGTCTGGCAAACAAAAAGCAGAACAGCCTTCCTCCTCGGAAACAGAACGGCAGTCCCCGCAAGCCCCTGAAGGAACCCCGTCAGCAACCCCTTCTCTGTCGTCGTCTTCACAACAGGCAGCCCATACCGTTAACAACTCTGAGACACAGCGTCAGACACCGTCATCCACCGCCAAGCCTGCCGTTCTGCCTCAGCAATCAAAAGAACAACAGGCCCAGAAGAAGACACCGGAGAACCCTGCCAAGAACCAAGACCGTATCTCTCCTTCCACAGCAAAAGGAGAGTGGCCTCAAGACAAATACGACAGCGACCCACGCATCCGCACAGGAGCATATTATATCACCGGAGTATTGGAGACCGTTACCGCACGCAAAGGTCAGACCCTCTCCTCCATATCCCGTTATTACCTTGGTGCCGGCATGGAGTGTTACATGGAAGCCCTGAACGGCACAGAGGAGATAAAGGAAGGCCAGAAAATCAGAATACCCAATCTTAAACTAAGAAAAAAGCAGAAATAGTCATGCGTACAAATAAAGTATTGCTAATATATACCGGAGGAACAATCGGCATGGGAAGAAATGTCAAGACAGGAGCTTTAGAGCCTCTTGACTTCAACAATCTCATACAGGCTCTTCCGGAGTTCAAACAGATAGAGACAGGCGTCGATGTACATCCTTTCACCTCACCTATTGACTCCAGCAATATCTGTCCGGAGAGTTGGGCGAAGATGGTGCGCATCATTTCTGACCATTATGAAGAGTACGACGGTTTCGTCATTCTTCATGGCACGGACACCATGGCGTATACCGCATCAGCATTATCTTTTATGCTTGAAAACCTTACAAAGCCCGTCATTCTGACAGGCTCCCAGCTTCCTATGGGACAGTTGCGCACCGACGGCAAGGAAAACCTCATCACCAGCCTCGAACTGGCAAGTACCTACGATGACGAAGGACATCCCATGGTTCCTGAGGTTACGATATATTTCTGTGGACACCTCTTACGTGGCAACCGTGCCACCAAATGTTCCGCAGAAGAGTTTACTGCCTTCAAGACGTTCAACTACCCACATATCTGCGATGCCGGAGTAGACTTTGTCTTCCACGACCACCATATCCTCCGTCCGGACTATTCTCGTCCTATGATACCCCATTACGATATGGACAATCATGTCATGGTGTTCTCTATCTTCCCAGGCATCAGAGAAGAGATGGTTCGTCATATCATGATGTACTCCAATCTTCGGGGAATTGTCATGAGAACCTTCGGCAGTGGCAACGCACCCCAGCATCCTTGGCTTCTCAACGTCCTCAACGATGCTACGCAGCGTGGCATCGTCGTCGTCAATGTCAGCCAATGTGAGCAGGGGAGTGTCGAGATGGCGCGTTACGATACCGGTCTCGCACTTCTCCGTGTCGGGGTCATCTCAGGCTATGACAGTACCGTTGAGGCTGCCGTGACAAAACTCATGCACCTCCTTGCCATTTACGACGACCCGAAGAAGATACGCCAGCTGATGTCGCAAAGTCTTGCTGGAGAGATTTCCGTTTAGGCTGCTTCTTTTTTCTCGCTTTATGAAAGGCGGGTTCTTTTTCTCGCTATATGAAAAGTGGGTTCTGTTATTCCGCTTATGGAATCCCCCACATTACTAACCTTTTGACGGTGGGAAATAATCCCCACCCAAATTTATATTTTTCACCCTTATGGATTTCAACCGCCGTTTTTCCGATGCTGAACACCGCAGGGAGGAACTGATAAAAAACATAGAGATAGCCCTCTCGCGACTTTCCGTCAGCGAGTTGGAGGCTATCTCTTATGACCTTGTCACTAAAGGCTATATGGATTAGCTCTGTCTCTAATCCCCATTATTCCTGCTCGTTATATAAAAAAGGACATAATCCGTTATACAACAATATCTTTGCACAACGGCTTATGTCCTTTTCTTTGTTTCTTTACGGCAAAGGTTTCAGGCCTTCCCACCTTACGTCCCAATTACCGTCTTTCGGGAATCCCGGGTTCTCCGTCTCGCAGCCATCCCAGCCGGCGCACATCAGTGCTATGGCAGAGAGCAGACCGCCATTGCCGGGAAGGTATATCCTTAGCCTGTCGCTTTGGTAGTTATGTCCGTTGTTAAGGTATGTGTTCTTCTGCATGTCTAACAGCAGAGCGTCAATAGCTTTCTCTGGTTTGTTCAGGCGTGTCGCTGTCATTGCCGTCATAGGGAAGTCCCATCCCCACGATGTCGGCCAGTTCCAGTTGGCTATGATCCAGTCAAGCGTCTTGTTCATCACCTCTTTGTCTATCAGTCGGCTTTCCGGGAAGAACCCTAAAGCTCCGAGGAGTGCCGGATGGTCAGAGGTGGCTTTTAGGTCAGTATATGTGTCTGTTGCTGACTCTGCTGCGAGATACAGGGAGTCGCTGTTGTATGCTAATGGAGAAAGTCTTTCTATCAGCCTGTCCCAGTCCTTTTCACGCGTCAACCCCTGTCTCTCACGCCATTCCTGTGCCATGGTCATTGTCGTCAGCCATTGTGACAGTTCAAACGGAGAGTTCACAGTAACGGCAGCCTTCAGCGACTCCTGTGCCGGGATATTTCCCTTCAGGATATACCTCTTTCCCTTTTTGTCGTAGTTTGCGAAGCTGTACATAAACCGTGCCGTAGCGTCGATATATGGTGCCATATGTCTTAGGAAAGAGTCATCATGGCTGCTGCGGTACACCAGTTCCGCGAGGTAAATCAGATGAGGCTGCTGCCATATCAGGAATGAGCCAACATTCGACGGAGCCTCAACGCCTGAAGGGTCAGTCATCTTCATCCACCTCACGCCGTCGAAGCCCTGTCGCCGTGCTATCTCACGTGCCACAGGCTCCACAGTCTCATACCATTGCAAGGTCTTTGCCAGTTTACCCTCATGCCCCCAGAGTGGCAGCCATGCCTCGTGCCATAGTATCATTTCTAAGTGAAATTTCCCATACCAGGAGTTCATCGTAAGTCCAGTCTCCTGCGGTGGTATGCTTCCGGCGCTCTGTATTGCGAGGAGGTATTGTGACAGGACAACCCTACGTTCCAGTTCACGTGCCCTTGCGTCGCGGCAGTGAGAGAAATCCACGGCAGCACCCTTTGTCCAGAACTCTCTCCATTCGTATGCCGCATCCCATGCCGTAGCGTCATACAGCGACTTCTCCCTGTCGTCATCCTTGCGCAACGCC
Organism: uncultured bacterium; assembly: GCA_945829425.1. Classification (GTDB taxonomy): domain Bacteria; phylum Bacteroidota; class Bacteroidia; order Bacteroidales; family Bacteroidaceae; genus Prevotella. Next base: position 66,980 of record CALZUQ010000001.1, read on the forward strand.
TCTTCTTTCCGCGTTTTGTCCATAAACTCCACGCTGAAGTCTATGCCGTCTTGTCCGGGAGTTAGCGAGAACGTATGCGCTGCGGTCTTCTCTACCTTTCCACGGTCTTTCCACCTTATTATAATATAATATGACGTGGTGTCTATGGTGTGACAAATCACGGCTTTATTGCTCTGCTGCATGACAATCTCTGACGTGTGCTTACCCTCTTCCTCCCAGTTACAAGCGTCGTCAACATGTCCTCCGGTGGGGTAGGGCAGACGCACCACGATAGGAGCGTGACGACGCATCTCACCGGAAAAAGACGGCTGGTAGACAACTCTGGCAGACATCATGTCACGTGACGGAGAGCATACCGTATGGACGGCATAACGCTGTCCGTCGAGAGAGAAATGACTGTCTATGACACCCTCCCAGAGGTTGAGACTCTGGTATATGTCCTTTATGTCTTCCGCACGTGTCCCCGGACGTATGGCATTGAAGTCAAAACCTATCACTCCAAGATGCAGACGGTGAGGGTTGATACGGAAATACTCACTGGCGTCGTGCTGCCTGCCTTTCTCACGGAATTGACAGGCATAAAGTTCTTTACGTGACCTGTGACCGAAGTCATATGGTTTCAGAACCTCTTCAAACCTGTAGCCTTCCGTATTCGGAAAGCTGTGCCAGCCCCATTGCGACTGCGTTCCGAGGCATACGCCACGTTTGTAGTATTCTGGAAACGACTGCAGACCCGTAGCGTCTACGGTAAATGCGAAGTCTCCGTTGCCTACCGAGAATGAGGACAGTGTGTCCATGCTGTTAAGCGTAGGGCAGTTTCTTGTCACTAAAGCTTTTCTGTCTATCCCTTCCCTTCCTGATGCTACAACAGTGAGGAGAAGGAAAACGAGGAGAGTTGTTTTTCTTTTCATATTTAAGGTGTATTATGTTTTGGTGGGTTCTGTTCGTTTCCACCTTTATTCTGTATGTTCATTCTTGATGAAGTGCTTTTCTGAAAAAGTCATGTACTTGCTTTTTTGCATGTTTTTTCATTCGCTCTGCAAAAATACAAAAAAAAAGTAATATCTGTGTCTTTTCAAGGAAACTATTATTGATAATTGAAAAAAAAACCTTACCTTTGCAGAAAATATATATATGGCTATACTATGGAGCAAAGAAATAATGATAATATACAAAGTAACGCAGGGCAGGTAGAGGAAATACGCCCTGAAGTGCTTGAATGCGATGTCGTGCGTTTCCAAAACAACAAAGAGAAATGGGTGGCTTTCATAGGACTTCTTAACGGCAAGCCTTATGAAATCTTCACCGGATTGCAGGATGATGACGAAGGCATCGTGCTGCCAAAGACGGTAAACAAGGGAAAGATAATAAAATGTCTCAAACCGGATGGCACAAAGCGCTATGACTTCCAGTTTGAGAACCGCCGAGGTTACAAGACCACCGTAGAAGGACTGTCAGAGAAGTTCAACCCCGAATATTGGAACTATGCCAAGCTTATCTCCGGAGTGTTGCGCTACGGTATGCCGATAGAACGTGTGGTGAAGCTTGTCTCTTCCATGGAGATGCGTACTGACAGCATAAACACATGGGTGGCAGGTGTTGAAAGGGCATTGAAGAAATACATTCCAGGTGCTCAGGAAGAGTGACAGTCATGACAGAGACAAAGGTATATATCCGCGACTTACGCCTTCATGCCTACCATGGCGTCTTACAACAGGAGCGTACGGTAGGCAACGAATACATCGTCAATATTACGGTGGCATACCCATGGCAGGACGCTATGTCTTCCGATGATGTCGCTGACACACTGAACTACGCCACCCTTGCCGACCTCGTGGTGCGTGAGATGTCCGTCCCCTCACGACTCTTGGAGCATGTCGCCGGACGCATCGTGACGGCTGTCAGGAATGACTTCCCCCTTGCCACTTCAGTATCGTTGGATATCAGGAAGGTGGCACCGCCGATACCTCATGATACCGGAGGCTGTGGAGTAGAACTGTTTGTCACATTCTGACAGTGTGTCGTAGACACCGGCACATAACATCGTTCCGCCATTGCGGATGTCTTTCATCAATATTCCACCTTTAATATAATACTTATAGACATATAACCCATCATGCACAAGAGAATTCTTTTCGCATTGTTCGTGTCCCTCCTCTCCCTTGCCGTCCAGGCAGGTGCTGACGGCAAGTTTGTCCTCGTGATAGATGCAGGACATGGCGGACGTGACGCAGGAGCCAAGGGCCGTTACTCTTTGGAGAAGAATATCAACCTTCATGTCGCATTGGCGTTCGGCAGATATGTCGAGACCAACTGCCCCGATGTCAAGGTAATATATACACGTAAGAAGGATGTCTTCATTCCGCTTCATGAACGTGCCAATATAGCCAATAAGAACCACGCCGACGCCTTCATATCCATACATACTAATGCTGTTGAAGGCAGCAGGACGATACGTGGCTTCGAGACGTACACCATGGGTATGCGGCGCTCTGATGAGAAACTCTCAGCAGCACAGCGAGAGAACTCTGTCATAACCATTGAGGACAACTACCAGCAGCGCTATGCAGGCTACGACCCTTCCTCGCCGGAGTCAGAAATAATGTTTGAGTTTATCAACGACAAAAACATGGAGCAGAGCGTCAACCTTGCCAAACTCGTACAGAAGAACGTATGCTCCACGGCAGGACGTCCGAATAAGGGTGTCAAGCAGGATGTCTTCCTCGTATTGCGTGAAACGTCCATGCCGGCATGTCTCATAGAGCTGGGATATATCTCAACACCCGACGAGGAGCGTATCCTCAACGACAATGATCACCTCGACCGAATGGCGTACGGCATATACACTGCCTTCGTGAAGTATAAGGACAAGAACAAAGCTGTCGTACCGCCTTATTCCGCTCCACAGCAGCAAAGACCGGACAAGGTTGCGGAACAGCAGGAAAAAGATAGGGGAAAAGAACAGAAAGAACGTGCAGAACAGGATAATGAGAGGCAAAAACCGGAGACACCAAAGGCAGAACGACCGAAGGCAGAGACACCAGAAAACAGTGTTGAGAAAGGAAAGAAATCCCGCCATGTGCAACAGACCGTAAAGACTGTTGAACAACAACGTCCGAAAACACCAACCGATGATGACGCACCGGTATTTAAGGTGCAGTTCCTCACAGCACCACGCATTCTTCCTGCTGGAGCCAAACAGTTCAAGGGACTTGCCGACGTGTCACATTACCGTGACGGCTCAACGATAAAATATACGGTAGGCGAATACAACAACTTCCAGGAAGCCAACACACGAAAACGTGAGATACAGAAGCTCTTCCCTGATGCCTTCATAGTCGCTTTGCGCGACGGAGAACGTATGGATCTTAACGAAGCACGCCAATGGCATGGTGGAAAAAACAAATAAATACCACCTTATGGTAATGTGGGAACTCCATTCCCCTAACATTCAAAAGTAATTACGTTATGGAAAAATATTTTACTAAAGAAGTGAGGATTGCCCTCATGGTTATAGCAGGAATAGTAATCCTCTTCGCAGGAATGAATTTCCTCAAAGGGCTTATTGTCTTCTCTAATGACTCGTCGTATAAGGTCATGATGAAGGACATCAACGGACTGTCAGAATCAAGCCCGGTGTACGCCGACGGATATAAGGTCGGAGTAGTACGCAACATAGAATATGACTACACAGGAGAGAAAGGCGGCATACTCGTCACCATAGATGTCGACAACGCCTTGAGAGTTCCGAAAGGTTCTACGGCAGAGGTCGAAGCGGACATGATGGGTAATCTGAAACTGAATATCCTTCTTGCCAACAACCCTCGTGAACGCATTGAGCCGGGAGGCATAATACCCGGAAACCTCACAGCAGGAATGATGGATGAGGTAGGTGCAATGATACCACAGGTGAAGGCGTTGCTCCCGAAGCTCGACTCTATACTTACAAATGTCAACGCATTACTCAGCGACCCGGCAGTGGCGCAGATACTTCATAACACCGCTCAGGCTACGGAAAACCTTAACCGCACATCGCAACAGCTACACGGCATGATGGCTGTCCTCGACAAAAAGATGCCTGTCATGATAGAGAATGCTGACAAGACCCTTGCACATGCTGAGGCGATAACGGAAAAAGTCTCTGCCCTCGATATTTCCGGCACTATGGCAAGCGTTGACGCTACTCTGAAGAACTGCCAGCAGCTTACGGAGAAGATAAACTCCGGAGAGGGGTCCTTGGGAATGCTCATCAACGACCCGCAGCTGTATGTCAACCTCTCAAACACCATGCGTGATGCTGATGCTTTGCTCGTTGACCTGAAGGCTCACCCGAAGCGTTATGTGCATTTCTCGCTTTTCGGACGTAAAGACAAATAAAAACGACTGCTGCAATACTGACGCTGTGGGTTACCACATTTTTTTTCCGATGGGACACCTTCCTTTTCTCTCTGTAAGTCAAGGGAAGTGTTTTCCTAATCCACTTACAACGTTTCCTGACCTTCCCCGCCAGCGGAATACTGCTGACGGGAGGCATGGATGCACTATCTGCTAACATTATGGCGGCAAAGGCTTTTACCGCTGAAAGACTTTTACTATCGTGACAGATTATAGAAATCTATGGGACAGGGCTCTCGCTAACATACGCCAGAGCCTTACGGATATGGATAAGGGGGAGGAATACGAGAAATGGTTCCAGCCACTGAAATTTGAATCTTTCGACAAACAGGAGGAACGGCTCATCATAGCCGTTCCCAGTGCTGCATACAGCGAATACATAGAGAATAACTACCTCCGCCTTATGGGCTCTGCGCTCATACCCCTCTTCGGGAAAAAACTGCGTATGGGATATCACATCACCGTTGACCAGCAGAACAACCAGAGCGTCATTCAGGAGCAGGGACAGGAGATGGTTACGGCACGCCGTAACGCACAGCAGAAGACACCGCAGCTCCCGGAGGTAGACCCACAGCTTGACATGACGCTGAACTTCCGAAACTATATCGAGGGTGAGTCCAACAAACTCTCACGCTCCGTAGGACTGCATATCGCTGAACATCCCAAGAGTACGAAGTTCAACCCAATGTTCGTATATGGCGCTTCAGGTGTCGGCAAGACACACCTTATCAACGCCATAGGAGTGAGGGCGAAGGAACTGTATCCGAACCTCCGCGTGCTCTATGTCTCGGCACGTATATTCCAGCAGCAATATACTACGGCGGTGCAGCAGAACAGTGTCAACGACTTCATAGCTTTCTACCAGACTCTTGACATGCTCATCGTCGATGACATACAGGAATGGGCTGCCGTAGCGTCAACACAGAACACGTTCTTCCATATCTTCGACTTCCTCTTCCGACATGCAAAGCGCATACTCCTCGTCTCAGACCGCTCTCCGGCACAGCTGCGAGGCATGCACGAACGTCTTATAACACGTTTCGCATGTGGCGTGACGATAGAGATAGAGAAACCAAATACACAGCTCTGCGCGGATATCCTGCGCAGCAAGATTCGTCGTGACGGACTTGGCACGGCAATACCGGAAGATGTAATACAGTATGTGGCACAGACCGTCCGTGGCAGTGTACGTGACCTGGAGGGTGTCATAAACTCACTGATGGTATATTCTATCGTCGACAGTGCAGACATCGACCTCAAGCTGGCAGAGAAGATTGTGCGCCGACTGATAAATATCTCCGACGAACCTGTCACCCTCGACTATATCGTAGATACAGTATGTGAGTACACCAACGTCACTCATCAGGACATAAACGGAAAGAGCAGGAAAAAGGATATTGTCTTGGCAAGACAGACGGTAATGTATCTTGCACAGAAGATGACCAACCTGCCGGCAACACGTATAGGACGCCTTATTGGTGGCCGTGATCATTCTACGGTAATACATAGCTGTAAGAAAATGGAGAAAGCACTTCAGAAAGACGAAGAGCTGCGTCAGCTCGTCAACACGATAAAGAAGTCTTTGGAACAGCCAAAGTAAGAGAAAGCATAAAGAAAAGAGCATAAAAAATCTGGTGCTATACTCCACGTACCACACCAGACAAGCAACATGCATTTAAATATCTTTTTTATTGAGTGCAAAGTTATATATTTTTCTTGTAAGTTACAAGGAATAATGCTCTTTTTTTTGATTTTCATGGCGATTTTATCGTTTTTTATACTGTTTTTTCTATGTTTTCTCTGTTTTGAGCTATAAAAATACGCCTATAGACTGCAAAAACGACTCTACTCAATATTTCTTAACATATATTCCCCGCCTCCTCCTCTGTCGTGTCGAAAGAGCAAAACAAAACACCGTTAATAGCCTGATTCATCCACATACTACTCAACCGTACAGCTCGACATATTATCTTGGGAGACATATCCTACGGACCCAATGCCCAAAGTGAGGTGATTAATAGAACCCTCTTTAGTTAATGAATGTATAAAGTACATCTCGTTACTTGATACATATCATTTGTTTTACCTCGTTTTTCTTAATAAAAGTATAAAATGTGCTTTTTATACCCGATTTTTATGGTTTTCTGTGCTTTATTTGAGCCTTTTTCTTCTTTTTTTTGAAAAACATCCGATAATCTTTGCGCATAAATCTTTTTTTTATTAACTTTGCGCTACAAACTAACTGCAATAACCAAATAAAAGTAGCCGCGTACATCTTAATGTATGCAGGGAAACAAAGAAAACGTATGATATTTTGAATAAACAAGTAAAAATCTTATTATAAACCTTATTATAGACCTATGAGTTATCTGAAGTTTGAAAAAGCCACGATGACCAACCTCCAGGCGGTCATGCAGAAGGAACTGCTGCGTACAAACCGTTCAGGTGCATACAGCTGTTCTACGCTCGTAGACTGCAATACACGTAAGTATCACGGACTGCTCGTCATTCCTGTGCCGGAGCTGGACGATGAAAACCACGTGTTGCTCTCTTCGCTCGACTGCAGTGTCGTACAGCATGGAGTAGAGTTTAATCTTGGCATCCATAAGTATCAGGGAAACACTTACTCTCCTAATGGACATAAGTACATCCGTGAGTTCAACTGTGACGTCGTGCCAACAACGCTATACCGCGTGGGAGGCGTCATACTCAAGAAGGAACTGATTTTCCAACACCATGAAAACCGCATCCTTCTGCGTTACACACTCGTAGACGGACCGTCGCAGACAGTCCTCCGCCTGCGTCCTTTCCTCGCCTTCCGTAATGTCAACGACCTCGCACAGGAGAACGGCGTGGCGTCACGCGAATACCAAGAGGTGGAGAACGGCATCAAGACATCCATGTACGAGGGCTATCCTGACTTGTTCATGCAGCTCTCAAAGAAGAACGAGTTCATCTTCGTGCCAGACTGGTACCGTGGCATAGAATATCCTAAGGAGCAGGAGCGTGGATACGCATACCAGGAAGATCTCTATGTACCGGGATATTTCGAAGTGACGGTGAAGAAAGGCGAGAGCATTGTCTTCGCTGCATCAACGGTGAAGAGCAAGCCTTCAGGACTGAAGAAACTCTTTGAGGACGAAATGGCTTGCCGTCCGCCGCGAGACAATTTCTATCATACGCTGATATGCTCTGCACACCAGTTCTTCGTGACAAAACCTTCCGGAGACTATATCCTCGCAGGATATCCTTGGTTCAAGTGCCGTGCAAGGGATATGTTCATATCGCTTCCGGGATTGACACTCGCCGTAGAGGAGATAGAGAACTTCGAACGTATCATGCAGACAGCCGGAAAGGCTCTCAATGACTTCCTCATAGGAAAACCGTTGCAGCATGACATTGCGGAGATAGAGATGCCTGACGTTCCTCTATGGGCTGCATGGGCTATACAGCAGTATGCACGCAGTGTAGGGCGTGAGAAATGCTATGAGAAATACGGAGCACTCCTCTCTACCATAATAAAGACTATTGAGGCGGGTAAACACCCTAACCTGTATATTGAGCCAAACAGCCTGCTGAAGATCGACGGCGTGGAGCGTGCCATGACATGGATGAACTCCAGCGTGTACGGCAGACCTGTTGTGCCTCGCTCAGGATATGTCGTGGAGATAAACGCTCTATGGTATAACGCCGTGAAGTTTGCTGCAAATATGGCTGAGAAACGTGGCGACGCACAGGGTGTGGAGTATTATGAGAAACTGGCCCGAAACATTGAGGGAGCTTTCCAACAGATATTCGTGAATGAGAGCGGTTACCTCTGGGATTATGTCGACAACGGAGTGCCAAACGTTGAGGTGCGTCCGAACATGATCTTCGCCGTGGCTCTCGAATATTCTCCGCTGACAAAAGAGCAGCAGAAGTCTGTCGTGGACTTCTGTACACGTGAGCTCCTCACGACAAAGGGCTTGCGCTCACTCACACCGAAGAGTGGAGCATACAACCCGATGTATGTCGGCACACAGAACCAGCGCGACTGGGCGTACCACCAGGGCACTGTATGGCCATGGCTCGGATGTTTCTATATGGAGAGCGTGCTGAAGATATACAAACGCTCACGCCTCTCATTCATACAGAGACAGATGGTAGGCTTCGAGGACGAGATGTTCTACCACGCCATAGGCACCATGCCGGAGCTCTTCGACGGAAACCCTCCTTTCTCCGGACGCGGTGGCTCGGCATTCGCCATGAACGTTGCCGCTCTGTTGCGTATGTCAAAGTTACTTGAGTCTTACACATTATAATATACGGAGGATGCTACTATGAAAATACTTATGTTTGGTTGGGAGTTCCCTCCTAAAATATACGGCGGCCTCGCTGTCGCTTCCTATGGTATCACTAAGGGCTTGTCCCTTCAGGGTGACATAGAGACGACATTCTGTATGCCTAAGCCTTGCGGTGAGGAGGAGCAATTCCTTAAGATAATAAACATGTCCCAGGTGCCTATAGCATGGCGCGATGTGCAGTACGACGACATAAAACACCGCTTCGTGGGACATACGGCAGAAGACTATTACCGTTTCCGTGACCATATCTATTCTGATTTCAACTATATGTCAGGACTCGACGACCTCGGATGTATGGGCTTCGCAGGAGGTTATCCGGGAAACCTGCATGATGAGATAAACAATTTCTCTATCATAGCCGGAGTCCTCGCACGTTCTGAGAAGTTCGATATGATCCACGCCCACGACTGGCTGACATTCCCTGCCGGAGTGCATGCCAAGATGGTCAGCGGAAAACCTCTCTGCATTCACGTTCACGCTACAGACTTCGACCGCTCACGCGGTAAGGTGAACCCTACGGTTTATTCCATAGAGAAGAACGGTATGGACCATGCTGACTGTATCATGTGTGTCTCTGAGCTGACACGCCAGACCGTCATACGTGAGTATCATCAGGATCCAAGGAAGTGCGTCGCTATGCACAATGCAGTATATCCTCTCTCTGAGGAGTACAGAAATATCGTGCCTCACAAGATACCGGGAGAGAAAGTGGTGACATACCTCGGACGTATCACAATGCAGAAAGGTCCGGAGTACTTCATCGAGGCGGCACGCCTCGTGCTCCAGCGTACAAAGAATGTCCGTTTCTGTTTCGCCGGTTCAGGAGATATGATGAACGCCATGATAGAACTTGCGGCGGCATACGGCATAGCAGACCGTTGCCACTTCCCGGGCTTCCAGCGTGGCAAGCAGGTGTACGAATGTTATAAGAATTCCGACGTCTTCGTCATGCCTTCCGTCAGCGAGCCTTTCGGCATCGCACCTCTTGAGGCTATGCAGTGTGGCTGTCCAAGTATCATATCTAAACAGTCAGGCTGTGGTGAGATCCTCACCAATGTCCTGAAGGTTGACTACTGGGATGTTCACGCTATGGCTGACGCTATCTATTCTCTCTGTACTAACGAAGGCTTCCACCAGTATATCGCAGAAGAAGGTATCAAGGAGGTTGACCAGATAACATGGGAGAAAGTGGGATGGCGCATACGCCAGTGCTACGACCAGCTGATCAGCAAGGGTTGGTTCGATAACGAGGAATATCTCGCACACTACATCAAATAGCTTTAGGTGGCTTTAATGCAACCCACCTTTACCACGCATAGAAACCAAACAAAAACCTTTCCCTTCTTGGGAAATAACGACTTACGACAATGAAAACAATATGTTTGTATTTTGAGATACACCAGATAACACATCTCAAGCGTTACCGTTTCTTCGACATCGGTACAGACCATTACTACTACGATGACTATGCCAACGAGCGCAGCATAAACTACATCGTGGAAAACTCATACAACCCGGCACTCGACGCTCTTCAGGAGATGCTCGACACAAATCCTGGCTTCAAAGTGGCTTTCTCTATATCAGGAGTAGGCATGGAGCAGTTGGAGATGCACGCACCGCAGATTATCGAGAAGCTGCAGCGTCTTAATGAGACAGGACGTGTGGAGTTCCTCACAGAGCCGTATTCTCACGGTCTGGCAGGTCTCATAAACGAAGAGAGCTTCCGTCGTGACATAGAGAAGATGTCACAGAAGATAGAGGAGTATTTCGGACGCCGTCCTACCGTGGCTCGTAACTCTTCTCTCATATATACCGATGAGATAGGTGCCATAGTGGCTTCTATGGGATATAAGGGAATGCTCACCGAAGGTGCTAAGCACGTTCTCGGATGGAAGTCTCCACACTATGTTTACAACTGCAACATCGCTCCTTCTCTCAAGCTCCTCCTCCGTGATGTCAACCTCTCTGACGATATCTCTCTGCGTTTCAACAACACAGAATGGGAGGGTTATCCTCTCATGGCAGACAAGTACGTCAACGACATCGCATCATGTCCGGCAGAAGAGCAGGTAGTGAATATCTTTATGGAACTCTCTGCCCTCGGCATTGCACAGCCGTTGTCAAGCCATATCCTCGACTTCCTCAAGGCAGTGCCACAGTTTGCTGCTGAGCGCGGACTCCAGTGGGCTACACCGACAGAGATTTTCGACACCATGCCGTCGGTAGGTTCACTCGACGTGCCGGACACTCTGTCATGGGTTGACGAAGAGCGCGACTGCTCCGTATGGCTCGGAAACCAGATGCAGCGTGAGGCGTTCAACAAGCTCTATAGCGTTGCTGACCGTCTCCTCATCGCCAAGGATCCACGCCTCCTTCAGGACTGGGACTACCTGCAGGCAAGCAACAACTTCCGTTTCATGACCACGAAGCCGTCAAACGCAATGATCGACCGTGGTATTTACGACGGACCGTTCGATGCCTTCACAAACTATATGAATATCCTCGGTGACTTCATCAGCCGTGTACGCTCTTTGTATGGTGGTATAGAGAATGAGGAGCTTGACAATATGCTCACTACAATAACCAACCAGACAAACGAGATAGAGAAGCAGCAGAAAGAGATAGAGCGTCTGCAGCTCAAGCTCGCAAAGCTTCTCCCGGATGTCGAAGCTGAAGCACCAAAGAAGGCTGCCAAGAAAACCACGGCAAAGAAAGCTACGGTGAAAAAGGCAGCAAAGAAAACAGAAGAATAATGGGTGTATAGAGTAATATACACCAACTTATTAGTGTGTTTTTCATAAAGTTCGCTCAACGAACAGTCTGAAGCCTGTTGGAAGTGATTCCCGCAGGCTTTTTTCTTCACAATAATGTAATGGCGTTTGTTCCCTTCTCATATTACTCAACCGCACAGGTTGGAGAATTCTCTTCAATGCAAGGAGACTTTGCCTCAAGCCCACAATAATAGCCCCCACAATATTAGCCCCACCTTTTTATAGGAAAGGTCTGAGCAGGTGGGCAAACCACCCACGGAAACGCTGCCACGGCGTGCGCCATTTCTTGTACGTCCCTTTTTCGAGTTTGAAAGAGTCTTTCTTGTCTTTTTCAAACATCTCCGTGAGCTGTGCCGTCACGCAGGTGTCTATGATTGCCACGTTCTCCTCGTAGTCGCAGCGCAGGCTTCGCGCGTCAAGGTTTGTAGAACCTACGGTACAGAACTTTCCGTCAACCATGATGACCTTGGTATGGTGGAAGCCCGGCTGGTACACCCATACCTCACAGCCTTTCTTCTGCAGCTTGTTGGCATTATAGAAGACACAGTCCGGGGTGAGAGGGATGTCGCTTGGCTCGGCAATCATGATCTGTACGTTGACACCACGCTTTACGGCTCGGAGTATGGCCTTGCGTATCTTCGGTATAAGGGTGAAATACGGGTTTATGATACGCACCGTATCCTGTGCAGCGTTCAAGGCATGGTAGTAGAACTGCCTGACAGCCTTCGGTGTGGTGTGCGGCTCACGGTTTACTATTCCGCACATCATGTTCCCTGCTGTCGGCAAGGGGTATTCCTTAAGGTCCAGGAACTCGCTTGCCTCTTCTCCGCCGTTGAAATATCCCTCCCGTTCTATGTCCTGTCCCGTCGTCTTCTTCCATGCCCGGAAAAAGATGTCCTGAAGGGTGTTCACCTCCGTGCCTTCCAAACGGCAGTGCATGTCACGCCATTCTCCTACCACCTCCGTACCTTTTATATAATAGTCTGCTACGTTCATACCCCCGGTGTATGCTATCTTTCCGTCTATGACGACAATCTTTCTGTGGTCACGTCCGAAGATATGGTTTACCCATGGAAAGCGGATAGGGTCAAACTCATAGATCTCTATGCCCCTCGCACGTAATGCCTTGACGTGATGTTTCTTCAGAGGCTGGTTGTTTGAGGAGTTTCCGAAGGCGTCATATAACGCACGTACCTTGACACCCTCCGCAGCTTTCTCTGCCAGGATGTCGAAGAGCAGCATGGCTATCGAGTCGTTACGGAAATTGAAATACTCTAAGTGTACGGAGTGACGTGCCTGACGTATGGCGGAGAACATGTCGTCGAACTTCTCCTGACCGTTCTTGAGAAGTGTCACGTTATTGTCATGAGAAAAGGTTATGCCTTCCTTACGCAGCTTCTCCACGAGTATGCTGTCCGCCGTTCTCTCTTCTCCGAAGCTGTTCACACATGCCGTGAGAAAAGCTATGGTAAGTAATATGTATCTTTTTCTTGTCATTAATCTATGCGCCTCGTCGTTTTTTCTTAGAAATATGTCCTGATAAGCAAAAACCCTGCAAAGTTACGAAAAAAAACGAACAAAAACGTGACGTTTTGAAAAAAATATTGTACTTTTGCCGTAAATTAAAGATACATATCAAGAATGAAAATAATTGCGGATGGTGGAAGCACCAAGATAGACTGGGTGTTGTATGACGACGACACGGTTGTGTCGCGCTGCTGTTCTGAAGGGCTTAACCCCTCACTCCTCTCTCAGGAGGCTATAGTGTCATCGTTACGTCATGTAGTGGAAGAGCATCCTGCGATGCTCTGTACAGAGAAGATAGAGTTTTACGGTGCGGGATGTACCGTATCGACGTCGCCTGTCATGGCAGACAGCCTCCGTACCGTCTTTCCCTCTGCCCGTACCGTCGTCGTTGACAGCGACATGATTGGTGCGGCAAAGGTGTTGTGCGGTGACGAGGAAGGTATAGCGTGCATTCTCGGCACAGGAGCGAACTCCTGCCTTTGGGACGGAAAGGGAATAGCCATGCAGACACCTGCACTGGGATATATCCTCGGCGACGAAGGGTCTGGAGCCGTCCTTGGAAAGTTTTTCCTCAACGCATTATATAAAGGTGTGCTGCCTGTGCCCATGCGGGAAGATTTTGAACAGGAGTACGGAGTGGATATGACGGGGGTCATAGAACATGTCTACCGTATGCCGCGGGCTAATGCGTGGTTAGCGTCCTTGGCACCTTTCGTCCTTCGTCATATCTCTGAAGTCAAGGTCCGCGAACTTGTCAGAACCAATTTCGACATGTTCATACGTCGTAATATCCTTCCTTACCGCCGTCCTGACCTTCCCGTATCTTTTGTAGGCAGCATAGCCCATCACTTCCAGCAGCCGCTCTCTGAGGTCCTCACGTCCCACGGTCTCGTCCTTGGCACGATATGTCAGAGCCCTATGGATGCCTTCTGTCTTTGCAGGGGCGGAAAGGAGACATTATGAGATACCTTACCCTCCTCCTGCTCTTTCTCTACTTTTCCGCCTTCGGAGCAGCGTCGTTTTCCTCCTTTGGCACAGCGTCCTTCCCCGGCATGTCTTTTTCTCCATGTGCGTCACACCCTCTTTCCGAGCCTTGCCCGACACCTTATGTGACACACTACGTGCCGGAAGACAGCATACGTATCGAGAAGATGCTACGTGAGTCACAGCATACAGCTCCCGAAGAGAATGTCATGCTCTTCTTCGCACGGCAGTTCCTCGGCACGCCCTATGTCGGCAATACCCTCGACTGTCATGACTCCGAAGGACTTGTCGTCAACCTCTCACAGCTCGACTGCACGACATTCGTAGAGACCGTCCTCGCCCTCGCTCTCTGTTCCCGTCGTGGCGAGACATCTTTTACTGCCTTCTGCCATGCCTTGAGGGAGATACGTTACGTCGGCGGCGAGGTGGCATATACCAGCAGGAAGCATTATTTCACGCTATGGATGGAGGAAGGAGAGCGTCAGGGTCTCGTGCGTCATGTCGGTCCTGACAGCGTGGCTTCCCGTCCTTCCGACCCGCTGTTCTCTGGTGTGCAGCATGTCCGGCTGAGCTACATGTCTTCCCACGCCACGTCATACTCCATGCTTGCGAAACACCCGGAATGGCTTCCTGCCATACGTGCCATAGAGAAGAGATACGACGGCAGGGCTTTTCCTTTTATCCCCAAGCGGTCATTATGCCGCAGCGGGCTTCTGAAGAAATATCTCGCCGACGGCGACATCATAGCCATACAGACAGACCGCCCGGGTCTCGACACCTCACATGTCGGCATCGCCGTCTGGAGCAATGGCCGGCTGTTCCTCCTCCATGCGTCTTCACGGTGGAAGAAAGTCGTCGTAGAACCGTCTCCACTCTATGAATATATGATGAAACAGCCACGGCAGACAGGGGTTCGGGCGGTGAGGCCTTTTTTATGAAAAACGCGTCAGAGAGCCTTTAAATAGCCTTTTACGCGAAATGACGGTTTTTCTTGCTGTTTTGTCGTGATAAACATTCTATGCGCAAAAAAAGCCTAAAATATTACATATTTTTCTTTCTTTGCTTTTTTATATAAAGAAAAAAGAGTACTTTTGTATCTTGAAAAAGTATAAAGGTGGGTTCTATTAATTCGCTTTGTCAGATTTCCGAATTATCTCTGAGAGCAGAGTGTCAGTTTTAGAAGGAGCGATGCGGGCATCGTGACTGAGAAAACTGGCAGTATGCGCCAGAGAGAAACGGAAAGATGACAAAACGTCAACCCATAATTAATAACATTTAGACGGTGGGAATTAATAGAACCCACCTAAATACAATGCGGCTTCTATAAAACAGAGAAAAATGGAAGTTGCCAATAGTTAACACAACGGTTAATGGATATTAATAAGACAGTAGATAACGACAGAATCCTGCAGATAGACATCGAGGAGGAGATGAAGTCAAGCTATATTGACTATTCCATGTCGGTTATCGTAGCACGTGCCCTCCCGGATGTGCGGGACGGATTTAAGCCCGTACACCGAAGAATATTATACGGTATGATGGGCATAAACAACACAAGTAGCCAACCATACAAGAAATGCGCACGCGTCGTCGGCGAGGTGCTCGGAAAGTACCACCCTCATGGCGACTCTTCTGTTTACGGCGCACTCGTACGCCTTGCGCAGGATTGGAACATGCGTTATACCCTTGTCGACGGACAGGGAAACTTCGGCTCGGTAGACGGTGACTCTGCGGCAGCCATGCGTTATACGGAGTGCAGGCTATCAAAGATGGGTGAGCATATCATGGACGACCTCGACAAAGAGACCGTGGACATGATGAACAACTTCGACGACTCTCTCCAGGAGCCTACCGTCATGCCTACGAAGATACCTAACCTCCTCGTTAACGGTGGAAACGGCATAGCGGTGGGCATGGCGACGAACATGCCGACACATAACCTCGGAGAGGTCATTGACGGATGCTGCGCATATATCGACAACCCGGACATAGACACCGACGGACTGATGCAGTATATCAAGGCACCGGACTTCCCTACCGGAGCATATATATATGGTATACAGGGCGTGAAGGACGCTTACGAGACAGGACGCGGACGCATCGTGATACGTGCCAAGGCGGAGATAGAGAGCGACGAACAGCATGACAAGATCGTCGTTACCGAGATACCTTACGGTGTCAACAAGGCACAGCTCATAGAGAATATCGCGGAACTGGTAAAGGAAGGAAAGCTCGACGGCATAACGAACGTCAACGACGAGACAGGACGACAGGGAATGCGCATCGTCGTGGACTGTAAGAAAGACGCCAACGCCAACGTCATACTCAACAAACTGTTTAAGATGACTGCGCTGCAGAGCTCTTTCTCCGTCAACAGCATAGCACTCGTGAAAGGCCGTCCGCGCCTGCTGAACCTCAAGGAGTGTGTGAAGTATTTCGTGGAGCATCGTCATGACGTCACCATACGCCGAACACAGTTCGACCTGAAGAAAGCCCGCGAACGTGCCCACCTCCTGGAGGCTCTCCTCGTGGCTTGCGACAATATCGACGAGGTGGTACACCTCATACGTGGCTCGAAGACTCCTGCCGAGGCGGTGCAGAAACTCATGGAACGCTTCTCCTTCGACGAGGTTCAGGCACGCTATGTTGTAGACATGCGACTCTCACAGCTCACAGGCCTGCGTATGGACCAGCTGCATAACGAGTACGACGAACTCATGAAACGCATAGAATATCTCCAGGCAATACTCGACGACCCGGAGCTGTGTAAGAAAGTCATGAAGGACGAGCTCAACGAGGTGAAGGAGAAATACGGCGACGAGAGACGAACGGAGATAAAATACTCCAGCGAGGAGTTCAACCCGGAGGACTTCTATCCTAACGACCCGGTAATAGTGACAATATCTCACATGGGATATATCAAGCGCACACCGCTCTCCGACTTCCGTGAGCAGGCACGAGGCGGGGTAGGCTCACGAGGCACAAGGACACGTGAGCAGGACTTCACAGAGGCGATATACCCTGCCACGATGCACAACACCATGATCTTCTTCACGAAGAAAGGACGCTGCTACTGGCTGAAGTGTTATGAGATACCGGAGGGAAATAAAGACTCCAAGGGACGTGCCATACAGAACATGCTCAACATCGAGCCTGACGACCAGATACAGTCGATACTGCGGCTCCGCGGTCTTGACAACGAAGACTTCGTAAACAACCATTACGTCATCTTCTGTACGAAGAACGGTACGGTGAAGAAGACATGCCTGAAGAACTACTCACGTCCGCGTGCCAACGGATTGAGAGCCATCAACCTCCTCGAACACGACGACCTCGTGGACGTACGCCTGACAAACGGCGACAACGAGCTGATCATAGCCTCTCGCAACGGACGTGCAGTACGCTTCCATGAGAACGAGATACGTAACATGGGACGTACCTCGATAGGTGTACGCGGAATGATACTCTCCGGAGACGACGACGAGGTGGTAGGCATGATCGTAGTGAACAAGTCACACGAGGAGTCGGTGCTCGTAGTATCTGAGAAGGGTTACGGAAAGCGTACACCGATAGACATTCCTAACGAGGACGGCACGGTGGACAACGTGTACCGCATCACACGACGTGGAACGAAGGGTGTCAAGACTCTCGACATAACGGAGAAGACGGGAAAGATGGTGGCGATAAAGAACGTCACCGACGCCAACGACATCATGATCATCAACAAGTCGGGAATAGTGATACGCCTCTCTATGAAGGAGTGCAGGCTGCAGGGACGCGCCACACAGGGTGTGCGCCTCATCAACCTGACGAAGAAAAACGACATCATAGCAAGCGTATGTAAGGTGATGGGCTCGGAACTGGAGGCTCTCGTAGAACAGCAGAGCCGTGCGGCATGGGCTAAGATAAACAACGTCAACGACGAAGACGCTGAGGACATAGAAGAAATGCCGCAGGAGGACAACCCGACACCACCGATGATAGAGATCGTAAACGACGAAGAGGAAGAGGGGGATGAGTAATCCTGCCTCCCTCCCGACAGTCGGAGACGGTGGAACGCACCGCAAAAAGGGTGGTTCTATGATAAGGCGAAAAGCTCCAACCATAAAAGCAAAAAACCTAAAACAATAACTTTTCAGCGGGTGTCATAACCCGCCTAAACTTAAACCTTTTTATTATGAAGAAATTCATGGTTATCGCTGCAGCACTGACAATGGCACTGGCAGCAAACGCCCAGACTTCACCAGAAGCAAAGGCAATAAAGAAAATGAAGTCGTATAACGAGGTCCTGGAGGCTCTCAAGGCTAACGAGGCTTCTTTCAGCAACGAGGACAAGGCGTTTGTCTACAACAAGCTCGTAGACCTCGCAATAGCTGAGAACGGCAACGCAGAGAAGGCTGCCATAGAGGCACAGCTCGCAAAAGACGAGGCAAAGCAGCAGGAACTCAACGCTGCTAAGAACCTCGCGGCATACAACGCCATAGACAACGCACTGAAATGTAACGCCGTAGATCAGGCAGGGAAATACCGTAAGAAGAACGCTGGACGTCTCATGACAATACGTAACTCCATGGTTTCTGCAGGTCTCGACTCTTACAACACCAAGGACTATTCTGGCGCAATGAAGTATTTCGGAGCATTCGTGGAGACACGTAACGACGCACTCTTCGCTGAGGCTGACTTCTCAAGAGAGCAGAACTTCGGCATGATAGCATACTATGCCGCTCTCGCTGCATACTTCAACAAAGACATGGGCAAGACAATAAACTATGCTGACGTAGCACTCAAGTCTACTGACCGTGACAGCACGGTGACAGACAACGAGGTGCTCATCGTGAAGCTCGGAGCACTCGAAGAGCAGGCAAAGACTGCTGCAATAGATACCGTGACATTCATAAAGTATGTCAAAGAGACTTACGACGTTTACCCTGACAACGAGAACGTATTCGGAAAACTCGTGGCTCTCTACGACGAGTCGGGCAACAAAGAGAAAGCTGTCGAGATACTCAACGCACGTCTCGCAAAGAACCCGGACGACGTAATGGCAAATGCATACCTCGGACAGAACGCGCAGAACGAGCAGAAATATGACGAGGCGATACAGTCGTACTCCCGCGCCGTGGCAGCACGTCCTACATTCCTCGTAGCGAAGATGAACCTCGGCGTATGCTACCTCAACAAAGCCGTAGCGATAATAGAGAGCAATACCGACGCACGTGGCGTGCTGAAGGCTGACGTAAAGGGCGACGTAATGGACTCCCTGAACAAGGCGAAGGAGACGCTCGAAGCTGTAAAGGCGGCAGACCCGGACAAGCAGCAGGTGAACTGGGCTTATCCTCTTGAGCGCGTAAACTACGTACTGGAGAATATACAGTAATACATGTCCTGCGCAATGCAGCAGGAAGAACAATGCAAGGAAAGGGTAGGGGAGTACCCGCCCTTTTCCTGCATATATATATAATAAGGTATATATACCTCAGGTGAAGGAAGGTGTTTTAAGGATAACAATAACAAAGAAACGGTCTGTTTCCCCAATGACATGCGTAATATATTCAGAAATATAATGATACTCGTACTCTCTTCATTTGCCATTGCCCTCCATGCACAGAAGGCGGAGATTTCTGAAGCAAAGGGATATATGAAGAGCAACACGAACCTCGACAAAGCAGAGAGCCTCATACGTAAGGTGATGGCGATGCCGGAGGAAAAGGACGAGATACGTCATTATGTCATGCTCACGGAGGTACTGAAAAAGCAGTACGCCAACAGCAATGAGAAGCTGTACCTGCGACAGCTCTCCGACACCGCGTCGATATTCCCTATACTTCGGAAGATGTTCGTTGCTTATGAGGCTTTGGATTCTATGGATGCAGTGCCTGACAAGAACGGAAAGGTGAAGATAAGATATAGGAAGAAAAACGCGGAATATCTCAACCTCCTGCGACCGAACCTATTCACGGGAGGGATATTCTCGGCACAGAAGAAAAACTATGCAGAGACATATGCCTGCATGGATATGTACCTCGACGCGGCACGACAGCCGCTGTTCACGGAATACCAATACTCTGAGCGTGACACCCTGCAGCCTGTGGCGGCATATTGGGCCACCGTGGCGGCACGTAAGCAGAAAGAGTATTCGCTCATGATGAAATATGCCGACATGGCACAACAGAACAAAGACAACGCACCGCTCATCCTCGCCATGCTCCACGAGGCGTTCATAGAGAACAATGAAGGGGAAAAGGCGGTGACATTCCTAAGGAAAGGCTTTGAGGAATACCCTGAGTTTCCGTATTTCTTCCCACGCCTCGTAGACTACTATGCCACGAAAAACGCTATGGACTCCGTAGCCGTAATTGTCGATAGAGCAATGTCTCTCGAACCGGGGAATATGTTCTACCGCCTTGCGAAGAACAACCTCCAGCTTAACCTCGGACAGTACGACGAATGTATCGCACTCGGCGACTCCCTAATACATAACAACGACCAGAACGCCGAGGCATACTATAACGTCGGCTCTTCATACTTCAACAAAGCTCTCGTGCGCGACAAGCAACGTACAAACATCAGCACAAAGCGTAAAGAGGTCAACGCACTCTACGAGAAAGCTTTGCCATACATAGAGCGATACCGCACGTTGAACCAAAAAGACCATAAACGGTGGGCACCAATGCTCTATACCATATACCTTAACCTCAACAAAGGAAAGGAGTTTGAGGAAATCGATGAGTTGTTAAAAAAGAGAGAAAATTAGCAAAATGTCATAATAACGTGCAAAAGATTTGCAAAATACAATTATATTGCTTACCTTTGCGCTCAAAATAACAAACCTATCAAATATTTTTGACATGAAGAAGTACAACTTTAATGCAGGACCTTCTATACTACCTCGCGAGGTGATAGAACAGACAGCACAAGCCTGCCTTGACTTTGATAACTCAGGGCTTTCACTCATGGAGATAAGCCACAGAGCAAAGAATTTCCAGCCTATAGTAGATGAAGCAGTGGCTCTCTTCAAAGAGCTCCTGAACATTCCGGAGGGATATTCCGTTCTCTTCCTTGGAGGAGGTGCTTCACTGGAATTCTGTATGATACCATATAACTTCCTTGAGAAGAAAGCAGCATACCTCAACACAGGCGTGTGGGCTACAAAAGCTGAGAAGGAAGCGAAGCTATTCGGAGAAGTTGTAGAAATCGCAAGTTCTAAGGACAAGAACTTCACATATATACCACGTGACTATGTCATACCGGCTGATGCGGACTATCTCCACATCACGACAAACAACACCATCTATGGCACAGAGCTGCGTGAGGACATCGACTCTCCGATACCTCTCATAGCGGATATGTCGTCAGACATTCTCTCTCGCCCGGTTGACGTAAGCAAATACACCATGATATACGGTGGAGCACAGAAGAACCTCGCCATGGCGGGACTGACATTCGTCATAATCAAAGAGGACGCACTCGGAAAAGTGAGCCGTCAGATACCTACCATGCTCGACTACCGCACACACATCAAGAAGGGTTCAATGTTCAACACTCCTCCTGTCGTGCCGATATACTCCGCTCTCATGAACCTCCGTTACATAAAGGCACATGGTGGCGTGGAGGCTATGGCAGAACTGGCACAGAAACGTGCTGACATCGTTTACGCTGAGATAGACCGTAACAAACTCTTCGTAGGAACGGCAGAGAAGGACAGCCGCTCGCTCATGAACATAACGTTCGTGCTGAAAGAGGAATATAAAGACCTTCAGGACGAGTTCCTCGCCTTCGCAACGTCAAAGGGCATGGTGGGTGTAAAGGGACACCGCGACGTGGGAGGCTTCCGAGCTTCATGCTACAACGCTATGAGCATAGAGGGCTGCGAGGCACTGGTAAAGTGCATGCAGGAGTTTGAGGCTATGCATTAATAAGCTATCTTAAAGAAGAAAGACATGGCAAAAGTATTAATCGCTACAGAGAAACCGTTCGCTCCTGCTGCCGTGGCAGGGATAAAGAACGAGATAGAGCAGGCGGGAAATGAACTCGTGCTACTGGAAAAATATACTGAGAAGGCACAGCTGCTGCAGGCTGTCGCTGATGTCGACGCGGTGATAATACGTTCCGACAAGGTTGACGCTGAGGTGCTTGACGCTGCCAAGCAGCTGAAAATCGTGGTACGCGCCGGAGCAGGCTACGACAACGTGGACCTTGCTGCGGCAACGGCACATAACGTAGTGGTGGAGAACACACCGGGACAGAACGCCAACGCCGTGGCAGAGCTGGTGCTCGGAATGCTCGTCTTCGGAGTACGTAACTTCTACAACGGCAAGGCAGGAACAGAGCTGCTCGGAAAGACGATAGGCATACTCGCCTTCGGAAACGTAGGACGTAACGTGGCACGTATAGCGAAAGGCTTCGGAATGAACGTCATAGCATACGACGCATACTGCCCGAAAGAGGTCATTGAGGCTGCCGGAGTGACTGCCGTAGACTGTCAGGAGGCTCTCTTCGAACAGGCGGACATAGTATCACTGCATATCCCAGCGACAGCAGAGACAAAGCAGTCAATAAACTACGCCCTCGTAAACAAGATGAAGAAAGGCGGCATACTCGTAAACACCGCACGCAAAGAGGTTATCAACGAGCCGGAGCTCCTCAAGCTCCTCGCAGAACGTACAGACCTGCGTTACCTCACGGACATAAAGCCGGACGCTGACGCAGAGTTCGCACAGTTTGAAGGACGGTATTTCTCTACACCAAAGAAAATGGGTGCGCAGACAGCAGAGGCAAACACAAACGCCGGAATAGCTGCCGCAAAGCAGATAAACGCATACTTCAAAGACGGCTGCACAAAGTTCCAGGTAAATAAATAGAGCTGAGAGCTTAGAGCTTGAGGCTTGGGGCTGAGGGCTTTAGGTTTAGGGCTTAGAGCTGAGAGTTTAGGGCTTAGAGCTGAGAGTTTAGAGCTTAGGGCTTAGGCTTAGAGCTTAGGGCTTAGGCTTTAGGTTTAGGGCTAAACAACCTAACAGACGTTTAAGAATAAACGTCTGACGAGGACGAAAGATAATAATAGCGTTCCCTACATATTTTCCACAACCAGTATTCCTCTCCTTGTAGAGGCGATGTTGGTTGTGGTTTTTTTTGTGCTCTAAGCTCTAAGCTCTAAGCTCTAAGCTCTCAGTTCTAAGCCCTCAGCCCTAAGCTCTCATCTAATTTTTTCTAAAATTCTTTGTTTTATTTGCATGAATGCTTTTTTTTCTGTACCTTTGCAACCTATTTCATATACTTCTCAAGGGGCTGACTGGATTTGACAGCGGGTAGAAGCGGTATGTAAGCATGTGGAGCTGAGATGGTAAGCTCCTTAATCTCTGCTATCAAAAATTTATCTGGCGAAACAAATTACGCTCTCGCTGCCTAATCGAAGTACAGTAGATTACTGGCTTTATCCCGGCACAAGGTGCTGGGACGAGACATCGCTCAGAAGCTCTTGTTCCGAGGCGTCTGGTATAGCGGTGTAGGAATATCGGGAATAGTCCGTGTGTAAGCCCTGTGCCACGGATGAAGCTTTAAGGGATAAGGCACCAGTTGGTGGTCCAGGTCTTGCTGATGCCCGACAATGAAGGCTGGAATAAACATGTAGAAAGCGTATTGGTTCCCTGTTTGGACGAGGGTTCGATCCCCTCCAGCTCCACGCACATTTTTTCTCCGCGGACTTGCTGTTAAGGCACACAACCTTACGCAAGCCCGTTTTTTTAAACCTTAACCTTAACCTTGACCTTAACTTTTAGCTTAGAGAGATGAGCTTAGAGCTTAGAGAGATGAGCTTAGAGCTTAGAGAAAAGAGCATAAAGAGAAAATAAAAATCAGAAAAAATCTTATCCTTGTAGTAAAAGACACCCTCACCACGTCAAAAGAATAAAGGTAGGTTCTATAAATTAGCTTTGATGGGTTTTTGCTCTATCTTCGAGCAGATTTCTTTGTAAAGGTGAAGCAGCATAGCGAACTATGGTGCAAGACCTTACAAAGAAAGATGCCGAAGAGAGTGTGAAAGACCGCAAAGGTAATTCCTCAAAGAATTGTAATTATTAGAACCTACCTAAAGGTTGGGAAAAAAAGACCCCACCTAATAAATATCCACTTTTACTCCGGCGGGAAAGACAGGAACCGCCAAAACGACAATGAATATCACTGAACAGGAGTTTTCACAGCTCGTAAGAAAAAACAAAAGCACGATATATACCGTGTGCTACATGTTCTCCAAAGACCAGGACGAGGTGGCAGACCTCTTCCAGGAGGTGCTGATAAAGCTATGGTCGGGAATAAAGACCTTCGAGAACAAAAGCGACATAAAGACATGGATATACCGCGTGGCGTTGAACACCTGCATAAGCATAGACAGGAAAAAGAAAAAGAAGAACAAGGCGGAGCTGTCCATGGACATCAACCTCTTCACCGACAAAGACAACGACACGGAACAGGTGAACATCCTTCACCGGCGCATAAGTCGCCTGCAACCGCTCGACAGAGCCATCGTGCTGCTGTGGCTTGAGAGCATACCGTACGACGAGATAGGCTCTATAATAGGCATCTCGGCGAAAAACGTCTCGGTACGTCTCGTACGCATACGACAGCAGCTCAGGAACATGACAGAAGAAGAATAACCTCTGGCGGAACGCCATTCCCGCCAAAACAAAATAATTATGCATCATGGAAATAAAAGATACACACTGTGAACTGGAGACACTACGCCACCAGATGGAGGTGCTCAAGCGAAAGCTCGACACCCAGGAGATAATAAACGAGAGTCTCATAAAGGAGTCTATGAAAAAGAAGATGTCATGGATAAGGAAATACGTCTTCTTCCAGATGTGGCTGATACCCGTCGTCGCCGTGATGTGGTTCGGCATAGTATATTTCATGCACATATCATGGTGGAGCTACATATTCCTCGTTGCCATGTGCTGCATAGACGTATGGTATGACTACGTCATAAACGTCAAGGCGATAACGGACGAAGACTATAACCGCAGCAACCTCATAGAGATGGTGCAGAAACTCACGGCGATGAAGCGGAAACGAGCACGTCAGATGTATATCACCATACCGCTCCTCATTCTTTTCCTCCTTTGGATAGGTTTTGAGGCGTATACAGCCCTCGACACTGACGCGCTCTCCTCGTTCCAGGCCGGCTTTATACGTGGCGGACTCTTCGGAGGTGCCATAGGTGCCGTCTTCGGCATCCTCTTCGCCATCCGCATCTTCCTCAAGATGCAGAAAACAAACGACGAGGTAATCTCACAAATCAACGAGCTGCAAAAAGAATAAGGTCTGGTCATAGCTTATCCCTTGCCTTAGTCATAGCTTATCCCTTGCCTTGGTCATAGCTTATCCCCTGCCTTATCCATTATTAAGCTGATAGCATTTTAGTTGTTTTGAAATAAGAATTTGTAGAGCTTGGCGTTATTACAAGCAGAAGAAGCCCCGCCTTTGTTCCCTCCTTTTTTGGGGGGGAATAAAGGCGGGGCTTCTTGTCCTTCCTTTTTTTCCTCCCTTTCTCCCTTTCTTCTCCTGTCCCTTTCGTCCTTTTGTCCTTTTTTCTTGTCCCTTTTTCTTGTTCTCTAAGCCGGTGCGTGTGGCGTCAGCCGCGCCTCAGTCCTGTTGTTAACGTTAACAGCGGAGAAAACTATGCAAACGACAAAACCCTCCCATGCCTGAAAATACTGTAAGCCCACCGCCTTTCCCTCCCCGTCGCCCTTCCTTTTTCCTGCCTTAAACAGCAAACCCCGCTCCCTCCCTTCCTCCTCCTTTTGATTTATATCATCTCCTTCCCTCCCTCCTCCCTCCCTTTTCTTCATGCCGTAACCATAAAATGCAAATATTTTGCTATAAAACACACTCTAAAATGAAACAAAAGTTAATTGGGGGGGGTATTGTGTCAAATGAGGTTAAATATCATTTATTTTTACGTGTTTGTTGAAATGTTTGGTATAACTTTGCCATACGTAAAGTTGAAGCGGCTGTAAAAACCCTTCCTCTTTCAGCAAAAGTACTTTTCAAAGTTATATATGACGCTTGTTAAAACAACATATAAAATAAATGCGGTCTTTCGGTTTTCTCTTCTCTTCCTTCTCCTCTTCTGTACATCCTTGCGCATGATGTCACAGGAAGAAGAGAAGAGCAGCTCTGACTCCACGTTCCTCGCCGACTCAAAGAAGGTTATCTTCAAGGTCAACAGCACGGTAATCACCCCGGAGGACAGACAGAGGATCATCCGTGAGATGGTGCCACAGCTGAAGGCACTCGGACCTACCGGCGTGGTGATAGGCCGCAGTGCTGCATCGCCGGAAGGTTCCTACGACAACAACCGCCTCCTCGCCATAGGGCGTCGTGAGGCTATCAAAGAGATATTTGAACAACAGGGCATCAACACCTCGCGCATCCGCTTCGACCTCGCCGTAGAGGAATATGCACTCCTCGTAGAGCTTATGAGGCAATGCAAAGACCCCGACTACCGCCTCGTGAAAGCCATCGTCGACAGCCTTGACGGCGACGACATCGCCACGAAGGCAGCACTCAAGGCACAGTATGACGGAGCACTCTTCCGACGCCTCACACATGAATACTTCCCCGAGCTACGCTCCGTGCGTATCATGGTATGTGAGTCCTACGAAGTCCTGGAGTTGGAGACACTCCCCGGAGCCCCTCTCCCACGCTATGAGACAGAGCATCCACGCTACGTGCCATGCCCCCTGCATTACGAAGCTCCCGTCATCGGCGTAGAACGCCGTGAGGTCCTCGCCGTAAAGACGAACCTCCTCGAATACGGTGCTTACATCCCGAAATACGGGTGGTGCCCCATGCCGAACGTCGCGATAGAGTATTTCCCCCGCCATGGTCATGTGACATGGGCAGCGTCCCTCGACTTCCCCTGGTGGGTGGGCAACACCACGAACCATAAATACTTCGAGCTGCGTAACTACACCCTTGAGGCACGTTACTACGCCCGCAACAGCCGCAAGAGCTATGACGCGGCAGGCTTCCCCAACGGCGAGGCGGCATATAAAGGCTTCTACCTCTCCCTCTACGGCAATGCCTTCCTATATCAGATAGGATGTAACGAAGACGACGGATGGATCGGCGAAGGCATCGGCGGAGGCATAGGACTCGGATGGACCATACCCCTCGGCAGGAAAAACCAACACTGGCGATTGGACATAGGAGCCACCTTCGGCTTCTTCCTCTCGAAATACGACCCCTTCGTATATGGATGCCCCGTAGAGGACATCGACGACGGGAAATACTACTACGACTACGTCGGCCCTTCGTCACTCTTCAAGAAGCGGCAGTATAACTACACCTGGTTCGGACCCACGCGCGTCAGCCTCTCGCTGTCCTACGACCTCCTCTACCGTCGTAACGTCAAGAAAGGCGTGAGCTTCAAGAGAAGAGAGAAAGGAGGCGTACGATGAACAGGACACACAACACCCGGACGCTGCGCCGTCTGCTCCTTGCCGCCGCCGTCCTCCTCACCCTCACCGCCCTCGTGCCGTCATGTGAGCGCCGTCCGCCTCTCTACCTCCACGAAGGACAGCACATCGAGTTCAACCTCCCCATGGTGGAGCTGAACCTCACCGTCTATTGGAGGTACGACATCGGATACGACTGGGAGCTGGAATGGACATACGGCTGGGACGACCTCGACACCGACCTCTTCGGAGAGATAGGCTATCACAAGCCGTCGATGTATGAGCTGCGAAGGTATTACCTCCACAAGACTCCTGGAGCACCGCATACCATGGTCGAGGACTTCACCGTCGTGGGAAACCTCTTCCAGGCAGAGTATAACTACGGATATTACGATATGCTCGTATGGAACAAGATACAGACCACCGACGGCATACAAAGCCTCGTCTTCGACGAAGAGACGACACTCGACTCCGTCGTGGCGTTCACACACATGGGCATGGCGACGGCACGCTATCAGGAGCCGAAATACTCCAGGGCGTTCAACCAGCCCGAAGAGCTCTTCTCCGCCTTCGTCCGTGACCTCTACGTCTCGGAGAATGTTGAGGACTACGACTATTTCGACCCGGAGACGAACGTCTATCATAAGGTCATAGACATGGAGCTGCAACCCGTGACGTATATCTACCTCACACAGGTCAGGCTCCACAACAACCGAGGACGCATAGAAGGTGTCGACGGAGAGGCGAACCTCAGCGGCATGGCACGCTCCGTATCGCTGAACACCGGCATCGCGGACAACGACCCCGTCACCGTGCATTATAACATACGTTTCAAGAAAGGTCTCACGACACACGAAGGACAGAACGTTGACATAGCAGGAGGACGATGCCTCACCTTCGGCATTCCAAACCAGAACTCCTCACGTGTCACACGTGCCGAGGACGTCCGCGACAAGACACGACATTATATCGACGTCAACTTCATCTTCAACAACGGCATGGACTCCACCATGGTCTTCGACGTCACCGACCAGGTGAGGAGACACTACCGCGGTGGTGTCATAACGGTAGACCTTGACGTAGATACGATAAAGCTGCCGACACGTCCCGGAGGCTCCGGCTTCGACGCTGTCGTGAAAGACTACGACGACGAGGAATATGAGTTCGACATGTGACAAACCCTAAGAAAAACATATAAAAGTATCATATTAAAAAAAATGAAAAAATAAACTATACTACTATGAAAAGAAAACTATTTTTCGCTGCTACGGCAGCAACGCTTCTCTTCACCGGCTGTGCTAACGACGAATATGTCGGTGAAGTGGAAAACCCAAGGGGAGAACTGACTGAGATTACTTTTGCAAGCAAGAATGCTGGGATTACGAGGGCGGAGTTAAGTGGTTCGGCTGCTGCTGGTTTATTAGGAGGAAATTTCGTTGTAGTGGGATATAAGAATGTTTCAGGAGAAAGTTCTTCTTCTGTAAAGGTTTTTGACCATTATAATGTTAATTATAAAGTCGGTACTGCTAATTCTACACTCAGCAATACTGCTAACTGGGAGTATGTGGGACAGGATATGAAAGTTAGAGGTACGGATCCTGAAAAATCTCTTGCTACTGGAGTTACCGAACAGACAATCAAATATTGGGATCATTCTGCATCTTCTTATGATTTCGTAGCATTCTCAATGGGACAAGGTTATTCTACAGGTGAACCTGAGCAAACTACCTATGCTACTCCAACCGCTGTTCAATGGAATCAATTGACATCTCCTGCATACACACTTTCAGGAGATATTAATACTCTAAGCGAATGTTATATTTCTGATAAAAAGACTGTTCAGGAAACTGAGTATTCTAATTCTGCTGTTCAATTGCAGTTCCGCCATCTTACCTCGAAGATACGTATGGCTCTTTATGAGACTGTACCAGGTTATAAGATAAAAGATGTAAGATTCCATCAATCGGCTCAAGATACTCACACGACAGCAACTGAAAAAAAACCGACATTATTCGGTTCTAATGCTTTCAATAAAAAGGGAACTTATACTGTGTCTTTTTCTGAAAATGAAGGAAAAGCCAATTTGTCTTTCAGTGCAGAAGCTACCGATGGAACAGAAAATGTTCTTCAATTTACTCAAGTTAATTATAAAGAAAGTTTCCTTGGAGAAACATCAGCAGACGCATCCTATTGTGGAACAGGTACTGATGATAAAGAATTTAAAAAAATTCTTCCTAATGGCGGAAACGGAAACGTTGTCTCTATGCAGATAGACTACACTCTCTATTCGGAAGATGGCTCTCGCGAGGAGATAAAAGTATATGGAGCAAAGGCGGATGTTCCAGCCGCTTATACAGCTTGGAAGCCTGGTTACGCATATACATACATCTTCAAGATTTCCCAGAATACTAATGGTCACACAGGAAGTAGTGTCGATGATAAAGGTTTGACGGCCATTTCTTTTGATGCTATTGTACTTGATGATGAGGCTACAGGACAAGAGACCATTACCACTGTTTCAAATCCAAGTATCACTACATTTGGTGTTAATACTAATAATGTAATTACTAAGGATGGCGATGAATATGAAGTTGGTACAACTATTTATGCTACGGCATACATACCAGCAAGCGGAATCACGGGTCAAGAAGGTTATATACCAGCTAAAACAGATGCTCCCCAAAATCTTTATACTGTGACAATAGAAAATGGTGCTTGTCAGACGATAAATGAGTATTCAGTAGCTAATGCAATTAAGAATGGTTCTATGTCTGCAGAAAGTCCTACTACCTATACTTTAACAGATGCAAATGGTAAAAATCTTATCGTAAAGCAAGTTTCTACTAATGATGCAAACATAGTAACTTCTGTTCCTTCAGAAGATGGTGGCACTCGTTCTGTCAATGCGCTTAAGTGGAATGCAGAAAACGCAGGTACTATCTATGCAGTAGAGTATGAAACAACGACTAATGACAAAGTTTACAAGATTGTCAGAATCAAAAGTAATTAATCTTCCTTTCAACCTTTCTTAGGTTATAGAATAGTTTAGCCATGCGGGAGACCGCATGGCTTTTATTATATCTTTTTCAAAGAAGATATACTCCTTTTTCTGAGAAGATATACTTCTCCAGCAAAGTAATATATACTTCTCCAGCAAAGTAAGATATACTTCTCCAGCAAAATATTTTTTTCCTCCGGTGAAAAAAAATATTTCCTCCCGTGAAAAATAAAACTTCTGCGGCAAAAAAAAAATTCAACCGGTAGATGTAAAAGATTACAAGGGCAAAAGAACAAAGCCCGTGGCAGAGCGCAGCGACACCCCTGGGTTTGATGATATCGCAACAAAACGCCATGCAACCGACGAACGAGCGAGAGGAGAGCAGAGCATACCCTAAACATGTGGAACATACCAAAAAACAACATATTTGTATGTTTTTTACCAAATCCTTTTGCCTTTAGAAAAAAAATGCTTAATTTTGCATGGATATTGGATACAGCCTACGGCTGTAAGTTAACCTTGACGGAAAGGTTTCAGGTTTCAGGTTCCAGGTTTCAGGTCAAGGTTTAAAAAAACGTAAAACGAATGAAAAGACTGCTACCATACATATTCCTCCTGCTTCTCTCCGCATGTTCGGAGAAGGAGGAGGCGACGGTGGAGAAGAGCGACGACGTAGCGATAGCGTTCTTCTCTGACGCCACGGAGAGTGAGGACATCACCTCACGCTCCACGTCGCTGAACAAAGACTTTCAGCTCTATGGCTTCAAGACCTCCGCGACATACTGTCAGACGGTGTTCGACGACTACACCGTGAAATACGCGGCAGGGTCAGAAGGCAGCACGCCGGACAACACCAACGGGTATTACTACGTCGGGACATTCTACAGCAAGGTGCAGACGATAAAATACTGGGACATGTCGGCAGAGAGATACCAGTTCTTCGCCTTCTCGCCACGACAGACGGTGACACACTCAGGGACGGGGACAGGGCTGAGCGACGGCAGCACATATTCTGCCATGATGACGATAACGAAAGAACAGACAGACAACGGCATAATACCGTTATACAGCGAGCTGAAAGAGGTACAGAAAGCGGGCTTCGGAAATGTCGTGACGATGGAGTTCAAAAGACCGATATCCCTCGTGGCATACCGATTCCTAAGCGAAGAGGGCGTGGCAGTGACAGTGGACAACTCATCCTTCGAGCCGGCGACAGCGACAGACAAGATATACTCTGACGGGACGGCGACGGTGACATACGGCTCGTCATCAGGAGCGACATTGGTGACACAGGGGACGACGGTGCTCAACGCCGGAACGGAGAACGAGAATAAGTTCACCTCTCCCGAAACATACTACGCCGTGATGCCAGCAGGTGAGACACCATACGGGGCATTCAAGGTTACGGCGGCGGTGCAAGGGGTGAAGACGGCATACGTCCCTGCGGAGTTTATGCAGTGGAAGCCGAACTGCCGTTATACGTACGTCTTCAAGGTGTCTGGCAGCTCGGTGCCTCTGGTCCTCGTAGATGTCGTGGTGGAGGAATGGCAGTACGGCGGGTATGTAGAGGATGAACAGAAACAATGGTGAGGATTATGAAGAAGATAGTATTTTTTCTCGCGGCGAGTGTCATAATGGCATGCAGCGAAGAGACAGAGGACCGCGATAGCAGCGTGACGATGGACGTGCCGACAGTGGCATGGCAGCAGGGAAGGATGACGTCACGTGGCATGGCGGAGGATTTCAACAACATGGTGCCGGCGACGACGGTGCAGCCGCAGAGCATAGGAGTATGGGGATGGGGAGGAACAGGATTCTCCCAGTCATCAGGAGCAACAGTGACGGAGATAGCGAACAGCAAGTTCACATATAACGCGGCGGACAAGCATTACCACCACGGCAGCTGGAACGCCACGACAGGCTCAGCATCCGACGAGGCGTATTACTGGGGGACAGGGGATTATTCGTTCTATGCCTATGCGCCATATACCTCGACTGCTGCAAGTTTTGACAAAACGACCCTCACGCTCTCCGTGCCGGAGATAGGCGCTACGGACTATGTCATAGCGAACAAGGTGAGAAGCCATAACCCGGCGACGAACACGTCGATAGTGCCGTTCATAGAGTCAGGATATTCCTTCCGACATATATACGCATGTGTGCAGCTTGCCTTCGCCATAGAGGAGAAATATGCGAAGCTGAGGTATATAGACATAAAGAACGTTGTGATGTCGGTACCGGGGAATGGCACTGCGACATTCACCTACGACACCTCGACACAGACAGCGAGCTGGGGAACGGCAGGGACAACGGATCAGATGCTGACAGTGAAGCCGCACGACGGCATGCCATGGAAGCTCGGCGACATGGTGGGGCATGCGCCGGGGAAATATCACAGCTTCGCATTGGTATATCTCCGTGAGCGGCTGTGTGAGGAATGCCCCGTGACACTGGAGGTGACGTATGACGTCTATGACCTGTATAATGTGAAGACACGTCAGAACGCTGTGGCGAAGAGCACGATAACATTCGGAAAGGAC
This sequence comes from uncultured bacterium, assembly GCA_945829425.1. Taxonomy (GTDB): domain Bacteria; phylum Bacteroidota; class Bacteroidia; order Bacteroidales; family Bacteroidaceae; genus Prevotella. Next base: position 99,992 of record CALZUQ010000001.1, read on the forward strand.
GTCACGACGACAGAGGGGGGAAAGAAATGTTTCAAGGCGGGGTATTACTATAACCTCCTCGTGAATATCGTCCCCGACTATCTATATGTCATGGACGACAACGACAACGGAGCGGACGGCACTATAGTGGTGAATGAATAAAAAGCCTTGCTGAAGATAAAGACAAACCTGACGACATGACAAAGAAAGACCCAAACAAAAAACCGGTGATGACGGAGGAGGGATGGCGCTATGAGCATACGCCGCATCAGCACCGCCGTCACCGCAGCCATAACTACCGCGACGTGGGGACATACCTCATAACGATGACGGTGGCTGGGGGAGCACGGGTCTTCGGACATGTCGAGGGAAAGGCAAAGGCGAAAAGGGGAGAGGAAGGCTTTGCCACCTTCATACCCACAGAGCTGGGGAAGGTGGTGCTCACAGAGGAGAGGCAAAAGATAGAACGCTACTATCCCATGGTGGAGGTATGGCAGTTCTGCCTCATGCCCGACCATATCCACATGATCATACGCATAAAAAGCACGCTGCCACCAAAAAAACACCTCGGCACCATCATCGGCGCATTTATGGGCGGCATAAGCAGGGCGTGGTGGAGGATGACGGGACAATCACCGGCTAACGCCGGAGACACAGGGGCGGAGAACAAAAAGGCCATCAGCAGCCCCGGCATCAGCAGCCCCGGCATCAGCAGCCCAGACGCCAGCAGCCCTGGCATCAGCAGCCCTGCTGTCAGCAGCCCCGGCATCAGCAGCCCTGGCATTAGCAGCCCTGCTGTCAGCAGCCCTGGCTTTAGCAGCCCTGGCATCAGCAGCCCAGACGCCAGCAGCCCTGGCATCAGCAGCGCCGGCATCAGCGGTCCTGCTGTCAGCAGCGCGGTTTGTCCTTCCGCTCCGGTGTCAGCGGCGTCAGCCGGTGAAAAGCGGGGCGTCCCTTCCCGCCGCAGCCTTTTTGACGAGGGATATAACGACCATATCCTCATGCGGCCGGGACAGCTGAACAACTGGAAGGCGTATCTTGCAGACAACCCCCACCGCCTCCTTCTGCGCCAGAGCCATCCCGACCTCATGCGGCGGTCGCTATGCCTCACCATTGGCGGCACGCGCTATTCCGCTTTCGGGAATTTCATGCTCCTGAAGAGGCCGGAGAAGGTGCAGGGGCAATGCCACCGCGTGGCGCGCTATGGCGACCTCACCGACGAGGAGCGCCGGCGTTATGGCTGCCCCGTGATGTCTCCCGACAGCAAGACACGCATAGCCTATGAGCTTACGCAGCATTTCCACGACAACTACCGCCGCACGATGATGCCTGTCCGCACTGGTGCTGCCGTCCTTGTCACCCCCGGCATCTCGGAGGGAGAGAAGATGATGAAGCAGGAGGCACTGACGGACCGCCTGCCGTTCATACACCTGCAGAAAGAGCCCATCACGCCACGGTGGAAACCCGAGCAGTCACGTTTCTACGCCTGTGTGGAAGGCACGCTCCTTATCCTCGCGCCGTGGCAGGAGGATATGAACACGCAAGGGGGATATGCCACGTTCCATAAGCTCAACGACCTGGCGGCAGCACTTTGCGCCATGGACGTGAGTAGCGTGGTTTTCTCGGTGAGCTTTAACGGGTGAGAGGGATGTTGAACTTAACCTTAACCTTGACCTTAACCTTGACTTTAGGGCAGAAACAAGGAAAAAAACAAAGACAAAAACAAGGAAAAACAAGGACAAACACCTTAGAGCCAAACCAAGGGCAAAACCAAGCACCCCAAGACCAAACAACGACAACTTATGGGCAATGCGCCCATTCCATAATAACACCAAAACGAAAACAATAACGACATATACTTATGACGAGATATTTTTCCATGAGGTTGATAAAGACATTTACGCTGTTCTTTGCTTTTCTCCTTGGCATGACGCAGACGGCGTGGGGACAGAGTGGTAACTGGACGGACTATAAGGCAACGGGCTACGACTCTGGTTCGGGCACCGCTGCCGACCCGTATATCATCAAGACCGCCGAACAGCTGGCGTATTTCTCCGCAAGGGTTACGAGCGGTAAGGACCAGAGTGCTTATGTCTATCTTGGCGCATCTATTGACCTTGCGGAACATTACTGGATTCCTATCGGAACGCTTACAAAGGATGGCAAGGCTTTCAAGGGTGTCTTTGATGGTAGGGGATATACTATCTCCAATATGAAGGTGAAGTGGCATTGCAACGGCAACGAAAACGGTTTCGGACTCTTCGCATGGTTTGGCTCCGGAGCCTCATCAACACAGCGAGCCACTGTCCGTAACCTCATCATGGACAAGGCGAGTTTCGAGAAGGATGCTACACAGACCACTGTCACCAAAGACAAGGGAACGTTCATTGGTCCTTTGGTGGGTGGCGTATATAAAGACAACACCTTATTTGAGAATATCATCATACTTAATTCAGAGATCAAGCATACCGAGACATTCAATTTTGGCAACCGCTGGCTGTCTATCGGAGGTTTAATCGGCAAACTCCTTGAGTCTCCTTCCAACTACACTTTCCGTAATATCTATACAGACACCGATATTGATGTCTCCTCTTTCACGGGCAATAAAGACTACATCAATGTCGGTGGTCTTGCTGCGGAGTGGCAGTCCGGTGCCGACACCCTGCCTTTCAATGTCTTTGTGACAGGAACAATAAAGGTGCAGAAGAATATCAAAGCCAATGATGCCGGTGCTGTACTCGGTAAGGCTTCCAGTGGCAAGAACCTCAGCGACAATGTCTATTATACCAGTGTCGTTACTGACGGAGCAGGAAATGCCATCTCCGGCGCTTTGACCGGTGGTTTTCAGAAGGAGAAGAGTTTCCTCAGTGACTTCGTTAGTATTGTGAATAGCTATATCAATGACAATGCCCGCACAGACCTCATAGACTGGAAACTGGATGAAAACACTAATCCGTCTATGACTCCTGTGTATTTTAATCAGGAATATACGACGAGAGAACTGTATTCTTATGTCACCATTTCAGGTTTTGATACAGCAGATTATACTGTCACATGGTCATTGGATGACGGAATAAAAGGAGAACAAGACCAGAATGACCCAACACGGTATAAAGTGCCATTGTCGAACAAGGTTCTTAAAGGCACTGTCACTCTAACATCCAAATCTACTTCGCAAGTTATCACCAAGAGATTTTCCGTTACCCCGAGATATTATTCAGAGGATATCTATGCTGATGCTTTTGAAGGTGGTACCGGTACTGCAGCAGACCCATACCTTATCGCCAACGACCTCCAACTTGCCAAACTCGCCCGTGACGTCAACACCGGAAATAAATATGATGGAAAATATTTCAAACTGACGGCAGACATCAACCTTAACCAGGCTTTATGGATGCCTATTGGTCTATGGTATGATTACAATAAGAGGTTTGGAGGCAAGTTCGACGGCGATGGACATTCCGTCAATGATATGCATATCTGGTGGGAGGCGAAAACCGGAAAATGGGTGTATTGGGGACTTTTCGCATATATAAAAGGTACTGAAGATAAACAGGAGAAATATGCAGTCATCACCAACCTCATTGTTGACAACGCTTTGTTGGAGTGTAAACCCGACTTCGCCACAACAGGCAGTGGTGTAAACCTTGGCGTTGTATTAGGTGAGTTGGCTCAATATTCAGAGATAAGCAATATCATCGTGCGTAACTCCACTATTACCGATAATGACTTAGTGTACACTATGTCTTTTGAACCTCGTATGGGTGGCCTCTTGGGAAATGCGGAGAATAGCGGCAACTGTCAATACAGGATTTACAACCTCTCTTCCGACACGAAGATTAATGTTTTCAAGAATGCCTCTACGTCGTCAAAGAACGTCTCTTTGGGTGGTGTTATAGGTAGAATGGACTATAAGCCTAATTACACTGCGCCACACATACCCCCTACCAACCTCTATTTCCACGGCCCAGACTTTGATATAGACCCCAAGACTAACGCCAACTTCAAGTATGGTCCTGTTCTCGGTAGATTCAATAATGCTAATACGACTATTGACGAAGATAAATGTTATTACCTTCTTTCTCCGACGAATGCCACAAACACCAGTGGAACAAAGCTTTCTATAGGCGAAGCGTCAAATTTCCAAAGTTATACCAACGCATATCTGAATGAAAACAACCTTGATGACAAAAAGATGTGGTCTTGTGAGTATAATGCGGAGAATACTAAGATAACCTTCTCGTTCGGAAGCATCTTACTGACAGGAGAGACAAAAGCACAATTCACGATTACTGCCGCAGAAGGTACTTATGAATGGTATCTGTCATCAGATAATGCCACGTGGTCAAAGGTGACGAGCGGCATATCCGAAGGTACAAATGTCGTGGAAATACCTTATCAGGAGTATATACAGTATGTTTATGCTACGTCGATCACGTCAATGTCAAAGATTCTTGAAATCCCGGCTTTGCGTATAGAGTCTGTAAAGCTCGACCATGTAAGTCAGTCAACGGATTATAGTGTCAGTATCAAGAATTCTATATGGGGTGATGACAACAGCAACCTCACTATTACTTATGCATGGTATGAAGACTATGACCCTATAAATGCAAGTAATACGGTTTTAGGAAGTGGAAATACATTCACTTATGAGGGCGGAAGTACTAATCCTAAGATTTCCTGTCATGTCACAGTCAAATATGGTGACGCTATTTTGGCAGATAAATGGGTTGGTGGACTAAGAGTGATATATCTTTGTCCTGCTGGTGTCACGATAGGTGAAACGACTTATAATGCGGGTAACGATACAAACGATGGTCTCACACCAGGGAAAGCAAAGTTGACCTGGCAGGGAGCATACGCAGCATTAAATGCGGAAGGTTCATGGGACGAGAACAAGATTGTCCTTATGGGAACGAGTAGCAGTGCTGCCACTTTCAACACCACTAATGGGAATTTAGGCTTCGCCATATTAGCTAATCTCACAGGAAACGGTGCTTCAGGAAAATATGATGATTGGAAAAAGGCAGTTGAGAACTCCAAACTCAACCGCAATACAACCATCTCCGGTAAACACGGTGACGTGGATTATCAAGGAGTCATTGAAATGAAACAATCTTCAATAAATACAACCAATGGTGACCAAGGCGGATTAGGTATCTTTGGCGACACTCGTTTCGAACATATCACCTTCCAGCATAAGGACGGCAATTATGATATTTTCTACTGTCAGTACAACAGTCTTGAGATGGGTGAGGGTGTTGTGATGAAAGGCTATGGAAACGGTCCGGGCTATGGTACGCTTGATGGTGCCACGACCATGTCGTTCCAGGTCTTCGGGGGCTTAAACAACGACTCAAGATTTTATCCACTTAATACGGCTGCGTTGATAAAAGCCATGGAGGACGCCATGCCTCACGGCAAGGAGGGCTTCACCATGACCTTCAAGTCAGGGCATTATTCCACTATCTGTGCCGGCGGACGACAGAATCAAGGCAATCTTAATGGTGTTATGGGAACTGCCAATATGCCTGTCAAGTGTACTATCATTATGGATATTGACAGAGCAACGAATGATGCTACAGGTAATAATGATCTCGGAGCACACTATGACGCGGGCATCATCATGGCAGGTAACCACGAGGGTGCTATGTTCGGCGATGTGGATATCATCATAAGAAGTGGTAAGGTGGGACGTGTAGTAAACGGAACATTAGGAGCTTTCCGTGATACGAACGGAAATATTAATGCCCCATATAATACGTATATGGGTAGGGCAAGTATAACTCTTGACCCAAGAAAGGATGAAAATGGCAAGCCAATCCATTCTGATATTGTTGTCACAGAGTTATACGGAGGAAGTTGCGGACGTGGATTTACTAATGCCAATATAATCGATAACCCTTTCTACGGTCATGCAAAGGTAACTATTAACGGAGGTACATTTCAATATCTCGGTACGGGTAAAGGAGATAACCTTCAGAAAGGTATCTTCGGTGCGGGTGCAGGTGGAAGAAACGGCATTGGCTATGGAACCACAGGTGATGGCACACTAACAACGGATGACAGGATAGGATATTGGGCAACTGCATCTGATGGTCAGTACATGAAGTTTGGAAACTATGCTACAGCCAAAAGTAATCTCCTTACCTACAAATGCTACAATGCTGACACACATACCGATACTGAAATCAGTCCGTTGGACACCAAGATCGAAATGATTATCAATGACGGACTGTTCGGCTCTTCTGATAAGCCTATTGACGGTGTATATGGTGGAGGTAGCGGTTATATGGCTCCCGGACTTTGGACAGAAGGAAAGCAAGCCATTCCTTCAACATACGGTGGAAATATTTATGGGCAGGAAGGTCAGACGGTTGTTTCCCTTACCATTAACGGCGGTGAGTTCTATTGTAAAGAAGGAATATTTGCCGGAGGACGTGGAACGGACTATTACTATAAAGGAAACTGTTATGGAGCTACTGATGCCAGCGCTTATGATAAACTTGGCAAGATCTACGGCAACGTAGAGATGAACATCAATGGCGGTACGTTCCACTGCCCAGTCTTCGGTGGTGGATATGGCGTGGCGGATGCGAAACTTAAAAATACAACAACAGTATCCACCCTCTCCGACATGGCACTCATCACGGGACGTTCCATCGTCCGTATCAATGGCGGTACGTTCTATAACAATGTCTATGGCGGCGGCGATATGGCACGCATAAATGCAGGTGAAGGCAAGGAGGCGACATACCTTGAGGTCAATTCCGGTGCTGACATACGCGGGGCTGTCTTCGCGGGAGGTAACGGAAGAGAGAACAGAAATGGTGCTGCTTATGTAAAGGGCGATGATAAGACAGACCACCCCGAACTCGTAGGAAAGGTTTCTGGTAATACCAATGTTTCCTTCTTCGGCAGCACACAGAACGCACCTTATATTTATGGTGATATCTTCGGCGGCGGAAACCTCGCGAAGGTTGATGGTAATACGAGTGTCAATATCTATGCCGGAAACTTCGCTGGTCAGATCTTTGGTGGCGGTAATGGCAAATTAATTGATAATGCTGTCCTTAACTCCGCCGATGTCACGGGCAACACCTCTGTCCTCCTTGCCCAAGACCTTGGCGGTCAGGAGGAAGGCGAGGAAGGCACTCTTGAAGACCAGTTCTCTATCAACGTGATATGGAATAAGCTGTGGAACGGCACAGACTTCGTGACATGGGAAAACAGCCTGGCCTCTTTCTACGATAATGGGGTATTCAAGAACCCACATAATATCTACGGCGGCGGAAACCTCGCTTGTAATGTCACAGGCACCGCCACCGTCACTGTCCAGAAGGGTATGACACCTTACAGCCTTCTCAAGACAACGGAGTGGAAGAAGGCATATAACGACAACAAGAACCCGCACTTCTATGTCTTCGGTGGCGGCTATGGCAAGAACACCACGGTGGGAAATACCGATGTCACCGTCAATGTCCAGGGAGAATACGGCGAATACTCCGCAGAGGTTGACGACCCCGACATACAGATGTCACGTCCGTCAGTCCTTGCCGAGAGCAGCGCAACGTCTTCCCTCCCTGTCTTCGACAACAGCAAGGGTATTCCTAACTTCACCGTCCTCGGTGTCCTCGGCGGAGGATATGCCGGCACGGTGAGCAACGACACCAAGGTTACGGTGGACGGCATGACCTTCCTGCACCGTATCTATGGTGGTGGCTTCGGCGACCCCAACGATACAGATGCTGCCAAAACCACCGGCCAGGTTGGCGGAAATACGGAGGTCTATGTCATGGGAGCACATACCTATGGCGACGTCTTCGGCGGTGGTGCGGGTGTGTCACCCAACACCGACGTGGCACGTGTCAAAGGCACTACGAGGGTAGAGATCTCTGACGACGCACGTATCTACGGCTCCGTATATGGCGGTGGAGACATTGCCTGTGTGGGAACAGCCAGCACCAAGGACTATAACAAATGGCCAACCAGCTCCTCCACACACAACAACGACGGAACATGGACATATAACGAACCGACAGCAGACTACGCCACCTTCGTAAACATCATCGGAGGAGACATCTTCGGAGAGGTGTATGGCGGAGGACGTGGAGTAAAGCAGAGCGAGTCAACATCGTATGCAGACCTCGGACGCATAGAGGGCAACACCCTCGTGCATATCGCCAACACCCCGGCAGAGGGCGGAGGCTTCGCCACATCACCTGACGGCAGTGAGGTGACGCCGTATGTCTGGAACCGTATCTACGGCGGCTGTGCCTATGGCACTGTAGATGGCAATGCCTTCGTGCATGTCGAAGGCGGTATGCTCGGGCTGAACATCTTCGGCGGAGGATATGGCGACGTGCCAATAGAGAATGACGCGACCAACAGCTCGGAGGGCGTCTCGACAGCCAGCTCTACGCTGAAGCAGGTGCTGGGAAAGAAACATACGTCGGGAGTCACCTCTGCCGATATCCTCGGCAACACGAGGGTGCAGATTGACGGCGGCTCATGGGTATGGAACCGCAAGGCAGACACCAACGGTAACATCACCACATGGACTGATGCAGACAGACAGGTGCTTGCCGACTTCGATGCCTTCAAGGCTTTCGACGAGAAATACAAGACCACCGACGACATCACGACCTTGAACGAGCTGCAAGGCATAGACCCTTCCTTCTTCAGCCTTGAGACGATGAAGTTCGTCAAGAACCACAACATCTTCGGAGGAGGAAACAGGGCATGCAAAGTCATAGGTAACGCCGAGGTCATCCTTAACCACTCTCCTGTGACGAAGGTGATGAAAGACGACGGCACGGAGATCAACATCCTCGACTTCACCACACAGGCAGGACTATGCTGGTATATGGCGTTCGGCAACAGCCAAGACCCGCAGTTCTCCGTCTTCGGAGCAGGATATGGCGCAAATACCACGGTGGGCACTGCCACGGTAAAGGCACAGCCGGGCTTCAAGCTCAACGACGCTTGTACGGTGGAGGAAACGAATAAATACCTCTACCGCGCATACGAAGAGGACTATCAGTCGTATGTCGACTATGAGACGGAGCTGCGCCAGCGTTACGACAACGTCACGCCGGAACAGAAGAAGATATACTACGGCAGCCGTAACGGCGACGACTCAGACCCCAAGACCTACCTCCGCTACCGTTCTACGGGCTTGGCATGGTCGGAGGGCATTCCGAACTTCACCTTCATAGACATACATGGCGGTGGCTTCAGCGGTGAGGTGACAGGTGATGCCACGGTGACGACAGACAACCAGCTGACATGCCGAAACATATTCGGCGGAGGACTCGGAGCGGTGCCGTACGGAGAACAGGAGGGAACAGAAGCCTTCGGCGTCGTAGGAGGTAATGCTACGGTGAAGGTCACCTCAGCCATAGTGTCACAGGATATCTTCGGCGGTGGTGCCGGAGTGGAGTCCATAAAGAAAAGCGACAGATACGTCGATTTCCCGAACATGGCACAGGTGAAGGGTAAGACGTATGTCGAGATAAACGGTACGCCGATGACGCATGAAACAGAGAGATATATCCTCGACCGCACCCTCATCTTCGGCAGTGTCTTCGGTGGCGGTGACGTCGCCGTGGTAGGCACGAGCGACACCACGCCCGATATTCCCTACACCTCAGAAGTGGTGATAAAGAGCGGAACGCTGTTTGCGCAGGTTTATGCCGGCGGCAACGGACGTAAGGCAAGCGAGTGCGCTGACTATCAGAAGCTTGGTGCCATATATGGCGATACCCGTCTGAAGGTAGAGAAGACAGGTGATGTCAATCCTTACCTCTTCAACCGTCTCTATGGCGGAGGAAAGAACGGTAAGGTTGTGGGCAGCACCCATGTCGACATTGCCGGCGGCAACCTCTTCTTCAATGTCTTCGGAGGAGGATGGGGTGACGTCAGCGAGGACGGCAAGGTGACCTCTGCCGATGTCTCAGGCAACACGAATATCGTCGTCTCCGACGGAAATATCTGTCTTACGTCCTACTGGCTTCCGGAGGAACGCATGTGGGAGCCGGCGACAATCCTGGGCAGTGTGACATACTCTCCGCAGTATGACCCTTTCACTCAGAAATTCAAGATCAACCATAATATCTATGGTGGCGGCAACCTGGCATGTAAGGTTGTGGGAAGCAGTAACATAACCATGACGAAGGGTCTTATTCACAAGACGACACCTACCGTCTTTGCCGCTGACGCCGCCGATTATAACTTCTTCCATACCAATGAATGGAAAGAGGTGTATGAGAAAGTCGGCTCACCACACTTCGCCGTCTTCGGCGGAGGGTATGGAGAGAATACGTCCGTAGGGAGCACCAACGTCAAGGTGACCATGGTCGACCTCACGACAGAGAACATCGCAGAACTTACCCCACCGACGAAAGGTGAGGAATACAAGCACTGCATCTCCGGACAGACGGTGATGGACATCGTGGGCGGAGGATACTCCGGAAAGGTAGAGGGCGAGACGAACGTCACCGTAGGTGGCGGCACCTTCTCACGCCGTATCTTCGGCGGTGGCTTCTATAACTCCGTGCTTTCTACGAAGATACAGGTCGACGCCGTAGATTGCAGGGACATATACGGCGGAGGCCTCATGGGCGACGTGCTGAAGAGGACAAAGGTGTATATCGGCAGTGCTACCGGTGACAACAAAGACATCTATATCCACGGCAATGTCTATGGCGGCAACGACGTGTCAGGATATATCAACCTCATAGACAAGAGCGCAGGAGAGGACGTGGAGTTTAAGGACAATGAGGAGGCTGGAGATAACGTCGGCGACACGGACTTCACCGCTAACGACTATAACAACGGCACGTTCATAAAGATACGTGGCGGACATATCTACGGCAATGTCTATGGTGCCGGCAACGGTGACTACCTCTACGCCCTCGGCAAGAACGGCGAGACGCAGGTGACGGTGAACGAAGACTACCAGATAGCGGGAAGCACAGACATCTACGACCTCGTATATACCGTGCCGATGCGTGGCACCATGGTGTCGCCGCAGAGTGCTTCACCTGCCATGACCATTGTGAACATCAACTCCTGGCGACCCCTGACAAACAAGGTCACCATAGACCTCGCAGGAACAGCAGCACATCCGCTGACCATTGACGGCAATGTCTTTGGCGGCGGCAACTCCGCCACCGTGCTCACGGCACAGGATGACGCCGGCAAGATGGTGGGTGGCGTGAACTTCCATATCGGCGACAACATAAAGGTTGGCGGCATATACCTCGGCAGCGACGGTGACCAGCTCTTTATGACCGCTGCAGAAAACCCGTTCCTGAAGAACTTCCAGGACATCAACAAACTGTCGCTGCACGACGCCATCGACTGGCTCAACGACCCTTGTAACCATGGCATCTCAACGGCATACCTGCCGACATCACACGAGAACCGTCCTGCGGTATATCCACACCTCCTCGACCTCTACTTCCAGCCCGTGGAGATGGCGGTGCAGCCTACCGTGGAATGGAAATACGGTGAGGGCACGGCATTCAAAAACGTTACCATAGGCACGTTCTGCTGCGGTGGTAACCGTGGTAACATGAATGTAGAGCCGAAGACTGACGGAAACATCATAGACATAACCTTCCCTAAGGGTCTTACCATAACAGAGAAGATTGTGGGAGGATGTAACCAGGCAAACTATACATACGAGGAGAACGGCGAGAAGACCATACACGTAGGAGGCTATCTCCTCGGAAAGCGTGGTACGGCGAAGCCGTTGATAAAACTTACCGTGCTCAATGACTTCACGCCTTCCACCGTGGAGACATCTTATTATAAAGGTGCCAATGTCTATGGCGGATGCTATGACTCCGGGACGATAAAGGGCGACGTAACGGTAGATTTCCGTTCAAACATGCTCAAGGGACTTGACAAGACGATGCTCGAAGCATCCAACGATGCTGGCATAGCAGCCTGCAACGTCTATGGAGCAGGCTACGGTACGCTGAGTTACGTACGTGGCAACATCAAAGTATATTTCGGAAGCCAAAAAGACGAGAGCAGCACGTCAACAGTCTCCACCTCTGCCAACTTCCTCTTCGGCGGAGGACAGCAGGGTAATGTCGTGGGCAACACCACCGTACACATACTAAACGGACATCTCTATAAGTCTGTCACGGGCGGCTCATACGCCGGCTTCCAGTGGGGCAGCACGCAGGTGCTCGTAGGCTATCCTTCATATTATGTAGCCAAGAAGAGCGGAACGTACAACCTCCTCCGTGCCGACACCTCTGCGGACAACCTCAGTCTGACAAACTCCGACGAAAGCAACTATGAAGATGCAGCAAAACAGGAGAAGACCATCAAGCAGACGATAAACATCCTCAAGGGAGACATCGTCTCAGAGCAGGTGTATGATGCAATACAGGCTTATGACAAGAAGAACAGCACCTCGCAGGCAACCGAGGAAAACTTCGGGAAGCAAACCGAAAAGCCTGCCGGTCATGGGCTCACATGGAACGACGTAAAGATAGACATTGACGAAGCGATATATGGCGGTGGCTATTCCCTCGCCACGGGGTCTTCTGTCCTTGCCAACAACACCACGGTGCTGAAATATACCGAGACATACAACATCGACAATACCACAGACCCGGAAGACCTGCCACTGCAGTCAGGCATAAACACGTCGCAGGGCTTCGGTGGCAACACCACCATGCTCATTGCCGACCATCCCGCAGCAGAGGACTCTGAGACCGGTTACACTGACCAGGAGCATATCTCCATCTCCCACCAGGAGATGCAGCCGGTGACATTGCCTGCTAACACCGACCTCTTCGGATATTACTATAAAGACAAGGCAGGCAACTACCGTTACATCTATCAGTCCGGAACATATTATATGAATGCCCCGAAACCCCACCTGCCCGAGGATGCTGCTGATGACAGTAAGGTATATGAATACGACGGTGAGGGAGGTGTCTTCGGCGACGGACACCTGTCATACGCCCAAGGCTTCCGCAATGCAGAGGTGACAGGCTATGGCTATGCCAATCACTCGCCTTACAATGCCAAGATCATCAACACCTTCCAGCGTATGGATATGTTGCGCCTTACCGACAACTGCCTCGTGCTGCTCGGTGCACGTGACTATGCCACCAACGCCACAAACAAGACGCCGTACTCCATAGCACGTGTGGGAGAGATACAGATGATAAGCAACATCAATGGTGAAAATGCACTTCCTACGGAGACAACGACAAAAACAGAGAATGAAACGACAACCACGACCTATAACTCCCGCTACCGCAACTACATGGGCTTGTCAAACAATATCCACTATGTAGGGGCTATATCTTCTAATGTGGCATTCTCAGCCTTATGGCATGATGACACGGGTGCGCTTGGCAAAAAAACGACAGAAAATGAAATAACCAAAGATTTTGCAGGAAAGAGTTATCAAGAGGTCAAGCAGTTTTATATAGACAAGTATTATAAAGAACCAGACCATACAAAACGCAGCCTGACAGAATTCCAGAAGCGTAACGACGGTACTGCCAAGAACATGATCGGTATCTCCTCCGGCTATGCCTTGAAGATACAGAATGCTCGGGAAGTGTATGATCAAAATGAATTAAAAATAAAGGATGAACTATACTATGGTCCAATAGTAGGCGTAGTGCAGATGTATCTTATCGACGTGCGTCAGGATGAAGGCGGCGGATATGTCTATGCCGACAATGTCCATAAGCGTACTGCTGCTGACGGCAGCGATGAAGACTTCCTTGAGACAACGGGTAACTTCGTCTTCCCATATTCACAGATGGAAGGACAGTACATCGTCGATGACTGTTTCCCGTCAAGCTATGACTCACGAGACTCCATGACTCCAGAGAAAAACGCAGAGATTCACTACTGGTATGTCACTGGCTTCAACTATTTCTACAATGTCCACATCACGGGCTATACCTATAACAGCAAGGAAAACCCATTGAACTTCGACAGCGACAATACCGACGGTCTGACAGTCCTCGCAGGTTTGAAGGAAGGTCAGGAAGTTGACATAATATCATGGAAGAGGCGCAGTGGACACCCTGACGACTACTCTTGTGACCTTGAGGAAAGAAACTATGATAACACCGCAACGGATAATTCAGGTAATAAGCTATATAATCCAGAAATAAAGGATGAGAATGGCTCTGAATATCATGCCTATACATTGAAAGTCGGAGGCTCAAACGGCAAGACCTACAATGAGGATGGCGTGCATTTCGTGCTGCCTATGAATCAAGACATCTCGCAAGACCAGATGATGACTGGCACATTGCCTCAACTTATCGCTGGCGATGCCAAGATAGCCTTCCGCCTGACAGATGCTGCGGTCAATACTTCTTCTGAGTATTACAACGCGCACCTCAAGGAACCGTGTCTGGCTACCCTCGTGCTCCGTGCTCCGTGGATGGAAAAGAAAGATGAAAGTGGAAATCCAACAACGGAACTGAAGCAACAGAAAGGTTATATCGGAATACAGTATTTCTATACCCGCAGTGGTGATGAAGGAAACTATAAATACACCCTGGTTACTTCCGGTACTTGGGACACTAACAAAACGTATTTTTATTACGACAGTGTCCTTGGTCAATATGTACAACTTGATGGCAAAGCCATGTACACCAAGAATGGTGATGACTTTGCCCCAATTACAGACCTCGCTACCACTATCAATTTTGGCGGTAACCAGAAATACTATTACTACACCAATCGTTACTACACCTACACCATCTACCTCACGATAGAGTATGCCCAAGGTCCAGACGTGTCGGGTAACATAACCATCAACAACTGCGCCCTGCCGGGAGAGATGATAAAACTCTCTACGGAGAACGTGAAGATTGACGTTGACCAGTCTATGTCGCCAAACGGATACTACTGGCGTATTGGACGGCTTGACAAAGACGGTAAGTTCGAGGCGAAGCAAGGCGATACGACAACAGATAACTGGGTGTATAAAGAGGCTGACAAGACATCATACAACATCGGATATGACACATACCGTGTCGGAGACGATGCCACAAAGACGGGAGTGTTCAAGGGATGTATCTACGACGAGACGGAGAACGCACTATATATACCGGCATATTACTATATGAACGGATATGGCGTGCAGTTCGGATTCACCGTAAACGGATTGGAACCGCTCTTCGAGGTGACCATGAAGCCTGAGGACAGACTACTCGTGCATAACTACCACCGCATGAGTCCGCACAGCGGTATCAAGACGGTGAACCTGCACCTGCCTCATGCCGTGGCACGTGCCAAAGGGGAGACGTCATTCGCTGAGCCGCGCATATACCTCTCTGACGAGGAAGACTTCAACGCCTTTGTCGCTTACCTTGACAGCATAGGCAGCGGAAGGACAGTGGGCAGCACAAGCGTGAAGATAGGTACGGAGACACTCACCGTGCCACGCTATGGCGAGAACACGCAGTTTGAGATACTTCAGAACATGGTGATACCGGAGGCGTATAACTCCGCGTCGTTCACTGACGGCATAACATTCGCAGGAACGTTACACGGCGGAGGACATGTCCTCTCAGGCTTAAAGACAAACGGCGTGCTCTTCAACACTAACAAGGGTGATATATACAACCTCGGAATGCTCAGCGGACGTATCGCGGGAAACAACGACAATGGAAAATACCACTGCTGCTTCGAATACGACGACGGTACCTCCGCTCCTCGCAAGGTATATCGCATGGACGGCACGCAAGTGACATCATACACTCAGGAGGACTTCCGGTACGGCCGTGTGGCATACGACCTCAACGAGTATTACCTCAAAGCACGACAGGTTCTGGCTGGTGGAGAAGATAACGTGCCGTCAAAGCTCTCTGAGAAGATAGCCTTGAAATATGTTCTTGACTATTACGCCAACGGTGACTATCAGTATGCTCACCGTCGTGATGCTGACACACGTCTCACCACGGGCATAGAATATCTCCGTACAGGAAACGGTGAGACACCGGGATATGGAACCATAGACACCCACCACGACATGAGCCATCCTATCGACAAGGCTCGTGCACAGGGATATCAGGCTGCCACAGAGTCTGATCCGGAGACACGCACCGGCAACTACCTGCCGCTCTTCAATGCTGCGGCACAAACCGGCGGTCTCGCTCTAACAGAGCCTATGAACGACTACATATTCTGGGGACAGTCGCTGCAGGCGAAGCCGGAGGGATATCCTTCAAATATCGTCTCACGTCAGCTCTCTGCCATGACAAACCGTGTATGGCGTGCGGTGGATTATATCAGTAACGTCACGCCGCACGGCTATCACCACAACGCCTTCAAGGAGGGCGACAAGGCAATGTCGACATACGTCCATACTCCGAAGACGACGGCGGTGGACTTCGCTTGCATGGCTGATGGCGCATCATATCAGGAAGGAGAGGTCGGAGGTGTCTTCTATCCTCCATACCGTGACGTGGCAACGAAATATAATGCCTTCGTGCCTGGCGATGCCACGACACGTAACCTCATAGTATATACTCCTGCTGACAAGGAAGTGGCTGACGAGGCGTATGACGTAGTGAATAAGGCTCTCGGATATAACGAGGAAACAAAGGAGAGCACCATACGTGGACACCACGTTACAGTAGATGGCGCTAACATACAGACGCAGTATCTACACCTCGTGGAGCGTGCCACCATGGCAGAGCCGAACAACGACTTCTGCGTGCCTACGTCTTTCAACGTCACCGACCGTGCATGGTACACACGAAAGCCGACAAACTATGCCGAGATCGCGAACTCGGCATGGGACGGTATCTGCCTGCCGTTCACCGCAAATAAGGTGGTGGCTTCCATAAATGGTGAGATAACTCACTTCTATGGTAATTCAACGGAGGAGGAGAAGGCTGATCCGGCTAAAGATATGCACACCCTCCACCATGAATACTGGCTGCGTGGCTTGACAAATGTTGCTAAGACTGACAACATCACCAAGGCAACCTTCGCACGTCCGGGAGTGTTTACCGACACTAAGCAGACGACAGTATGTCACATCTTCCAGACGGACTTCTTCGAAGATACATACGGCGAGCGAGGATATGACTTCACCGACCCTACGAAGGAGTGGTATGCCAAGAGCAAGATACATACCTTTGCCGACTACCTGCCGCTGACGGCACAGGTGCCTTACCTCGTAAGCTTCCCGGGAACACGCTTCTATGAGTTCGACCTCTCCAGCGTGTTCTATCAGAAAGTCGTACCGGGAGCTGCTCCGCAGAGCATAACATATAATGCCTACGGTCCACAGCGTCCGGATGTCAGAAACTACGCCTCAAGCATAACGATACCTGTCATGGGAGATATGAAGACAGATGTCTCTACATTCTCACATATCGGAACGTTCATGGCAACGGACATAGAGGGATATACTCTGAACACCTCAGGCTCGGCATTCGAGGAGTCTTCAGAGATGGTGCTGCCGTTCCGTACATATATGCAAAAGACAGGCACAGCAAACTCTCGTGCTGCCGACACCTCTATAATATATATATATGGTGAGTCGTCGGCAGACGATGAGATAGGTGAGGATAATGCCATGACGGCGGAAGGGATAAGGGTTTATCCTGCTGGAAAGGGTAGGATAACGGTGGAAAGCACATACGCCACAACGCTGTCGGTATATACCGTAGCAGGACAGCTCTTCCGTGTCCTCGACATACGGGAAGGGGAACAGACATTCTCCGGATTCCACCCGGGAATATATGTCGTGGCAAAGAAAAAGATTCGCGTAATGTGATGAGGAAAAAAGCTCTAAGCTTTAGGCTTTAATCTCTAAGCTTTAGGCTTTAATCTCTAAGCTTTAGGCTTTAATCTTTAATCTCTCATCTTTAGGCGTATGGTTTGAGTAAAAAAGTTTATCTTCAAGAATAGTTCACTATGAGTGATGACCATAAAAACATAAGTACTGGCTCTAAGCGCCCAGAATATATTGAGGGTGTGGGGTGGCGTTTTCCTGTAGAGCATCGTATGACGCGGTGGCCTCTATGGAAAGACTCTCACAAGCCCGGCACATATATGGTCACCCTCAATGTGAATGGTGGACAGCGTGTCCTCGGTTCTCTCGCTGGCTCTACGGCAGAGATGTACCGTTGGATGAAGGCTCATCCTGACGTGGTGCAGGCAGCCAGCGCTGATGCTCTTTACTACCGTCATGCGATGCTGGGGAAAAGGGCTATGCCGTTTGTGCTGAAACCTATCTCCGCCGTCGTCGAAACGACTGCGGACAAGGACGGCACAAGGACCGCAAGTGTAAAAGCCGCCATTAACCCCGGTGTTATTGCTGCTATGGTCGCCAGCCCTTGCGGTGGTCCTTCTTCGTGTGGCTTGTGCGGTGGCGTTTCTACGCCTTCCGGTGTGGGTGTTTCTACGCCTGCTGGTGTTTGTGGTCCTTCCTCGTGTGGCTCGTGCGGTGGCGTTTCTACGCCTTCCGGTGTTGGTGGTCCTTCTTCGTGTGGCTTGTGCGGTGGTGTTTCTACGCCTGCCGGTGTTGGTGGTCCTACGCCTGCTGGTGTTGGTGGTCCTTCTTCGTGTGGCTTGTGCGGTGGCGTTTCTACGCCTGCCGGTGTTGGTGTTTCTACGCCTGCTGGTGTTGGCGTTTCTACGGCGGTTGTGGTGTCGTCTCGTCCGCGGACGCATTTTCCTGTTGAGGCGTTGAGGCTGCCGGGGGCTCCGCATGTTGTGCTTAGTGCGCTGGGTGAACGAGTGAAGGAGTGTTGGGAGCGTATGGCGGAGGTGGAGCCGGGGATAGAGCTGGTGTGCCTCGCCATCATGCCGAACCATATCCACGCGATAATAGCTGTGAGGAGAGAGTTGAATCGTGCCATAGGTGCTGTGATACGTTCTTTTATGGGTGTCACATCGCATGCGTTGCATAAGATGATCGGTGAGGGCACCATACGGTGGAACGCTGACGCTGCCACGATAACACGGAAAGCATCGGCGGAGAAGCCGTCGCTATGGTCTCCGGGGTTCTGCGTAGGCGTCTGCCAGTCAGAGGAGAAGCTGCATACCCGCATAGGCTATGTCCTTGAGAACCCTTTCTTCGGTGTCCTTGAGGGTGAGCAGCAAAGGTTTATGGAGCGTACCATGTGGCTCACCATTGCGGGGCGGGCATATAGCGGCTACGGCAATATGCTGTTGCTCAAAGAGCCTGACCGCATACAGGTGTTCTGCC
The DNA here is from genome assembly GCA_945829425.1 of uncultured bacterium. Classification (GTDB taxonomy): domain Bacteria; phylum Bacteroidota; class Bacteroidia; order Bacteroidales; family Bacteroidaceae; genus Prevotella. The sequence continues at coordinate 119,202 of CALZUQ010000001.1, forward strand.
ACCGCCGCCATCCTGCTACGGGTGAGCCCTACCACCAGACGCAGGACTTCCGTGAGGAGCGTGAGGCTGTCTTGAATGCTGCTCGGGAGGGTGTCGTGATAGTCACCCCCGGCATCTCACCCGGTGAGTCAGAGATAATGTGGGCGGTGCTGCGTAGCGGCGGCTCGGTGATCAACCTCCAGAAAGACGAGATACCTCTCAGCGACAAATGGCATCCGAGTAAGGAACGCCGCATATACTGTTCACAGGGTCGTATGCTTGTGCTCTCCGTCCGTGACCTACCGCAGCAGACCTTCCGCGACCGCTATGGCAATGTCATCCCTTCGGACTCTTCCTACGTCCGCTTCCACCTCCTCAACCTCGTGGCGGAGGAGCTGTGCTCCGACGGCATAGAACACCAGTGTGTAGTAAGATATAAATAACTCAAGAATATATAGACATTAACGTCCCAAACATACATAATCCCTATACTTCCAAAAGATATGAAACACGGTATATATAATATGACGACATACAACAGCAAAGGCTTTGCCATGACAAGAAAAAGCATGGCACTCCTCGTAACCCTCCTGATGATGATCCTCGGACACGGGAAGGCGTGGGGAGTTATTGCGAAATGGAATTTTTCCAATAATCTGCCGGCAGGTATTACCAGCAGCCCGTCTTTTCAAGGAAAATCAGGTACTGTGGCCTCTACTGTTGACGGTATTGTACTTACTGTTGATGCAACAAGTGGAAAGTTTGCGCCGCGTACGAATAATGATTGTCAGATAAACGCTAATACAATAATAAAAATACCTGTTAAAACTGTTCAGGATGTTATTACCATAACAAATAATGGTCAAGACCAATATAATATTACCTATACCATTGGTTCTACATCTGGGATTAAAGCCAATACTTATACCTATTCTCCTACCGCTGCTGAAGTAGCGGCAGGATATGCAACGCTTACGGTTACAGGCAATGGGTATATAAAAGCAATCTCTGTCGATTTGAATATTGAAGATGATAAGATTTTATACAGCACCAACTTCGATGACTGGGAGAAACTTGGTTTAAGCACAACAGAGACAGCCATACAGAAGAAAGCCACGTCAGGGCAAGGCATTACATTCTTGCTTAGCGAGACGGAAGTTATTCCTACTGGTGTTAACACCTCCAAATTTAGTTATCCTCCTTGTACGGAGGGTTATCTCATTGCGGCAAAAACCTCTACTCCTTATATCAAGACTTCGAAAATTGAGGGTTATGTCTCAAGGATAAAGTTCGTTCATGCGGCTACTGGACGTAACCGTGGTTGGGGATTAAAAGTAAAAGGCAAGGATGACGCTGACTGGGTTGAGGTGTCAACAGCTTTTGCCAATCCTGCAGGTGGTGCTACTGTAGAGGTGGAGATAAATAGGGAAGACGTGGAGTTGTGGTTTTATAACCTTAACCCCAGCCAAAATGCTTATATGACCTCTCTTGAGATATATTATAAGGATATACCGCGTTCGTTTACGGACTTTAAGATTGATTTCCGCAGCAATCCATATAGAGTGCAACTGCCAGAAGACGGAACGTTGCCTACCGGTGTTACGGTTAGCGAGGAGACATTCGTTGATGCGCAGCATGGCTATCAGAATGCTGTTGTAACAGTTTCTGTTGACGGTCCTGTGGAATTTACCATTGGTGGCTGTGCCGAAAACACGACAGACGCTACGGTAAGTATCAATGGTGGTGACCCTATTTCCATAAATACAAAGACAGAAGCGTGCGATTATGGGACAAGCACGGAGCATTATGTGACATATTTATATAATGTAAAGAAATATAATGTACACAACAAGGATGTCTTGACTTTTAAGTTGAATGGTAACTGTCCTTATTTCCATGCCAAGGCAGTTCCTTACCAGTGTACTGTAACGTATTATAATACAGATGGTAAGGAAATAAAACATTTAAGAGTAGAGGAAAAAACTATTCTTACGCTTGATGCTGAAGCCACTAAGGAAGTTATCGATGCCGTACCTTCCGGCAGCAAGTTCCGCGGCTGGTTTTACGGTACTGGTGTGTCAGCACTGAAAGTCGTTGAGGGCGTGGAAATTACCGGCGATATAGGTCTCTATCCTAAGGTGACACCTATAGAGAAGCTCTATAAGGGAAACTCATACACCTTTGACCTTACGAAAGATTATTTCTATGTTGAAGACCATGATATTGTTGATATTAGCGGTGGTGCTTACAGTGCGGAAAACAACGGACACGGCTGGTATTTTGAGAATGGTGGAAAGGTAGAGATGGACGTTTCCGGCAATACAAAGGTCGTGCTGTATCTATGTTATAATTCTTCTCCGGGAGAGATACAGATATACGACAAGAACAACTATCCTATCGGCGATGTTTTTAATTCGAATGCAGAGTCTGATGGTAGCAGCGTTACGATAGACTATGACGGTCCTGCCACGACGCTCTGGTTTAGTGTGCCAAGTAAGACGTTTATCCACTCTATATATCTTAAGGACACGAGTGTGGCTACGCTGAAGTTTGTCAACAAGTTTCAGAATACCCTCCTCGGTACTGTTCCTGATGATATAGAGGCATTGAATGACAGGGTGTTTATGCCAGAGAACAATCTCCTCTACCGTCCTGACTGGACTCTTGTCGGCTGGACCGATGGCGTTACGACGTATAATCTCTCCACATGGTATGACATTACGGAGAGTGCTACGCTATACCCTGTATTGCAGAAGAACACGCAGGACTTGTCAGACAACAACAATGCCGGCATGAAGGCAGTATGGTATTTCGACCAAAGCGAGGGCTGTCCTGCCATCAATCGTTCAAGTACAGGCGACTCTCAACCGCTTACGTACACCAAGTGCATTGAGGTGAACGGTGAGAAGCATGATGTGCCACTTGTCATCGATGCCAGCAAATCCAAGATAGACAATACCGACGCACGTGTCAATGGTTTGGGAAGTATAGAGAACCCTAATGTCCCTGTCCCAGGTGGTCAGATAAACAATGGTACCGTTCTCACCATTCCTGCTGTCTATGGCATGAAGGTGATTTTCCATGCCTCCTTAAAGGCTGATAATGCGTTTAACAATAACACAACATACTTCGGCATAGGAGAAGGAGAAGCGAAAATAGACGTTTACGAAGTAGAGACAAAGGTAGAGAATGTAACTTTTGTACCTTCAGATAACTACAGAACCGGTACATACACGTATTTAGGTGACGCTACAACAATAGACCTGACAATAGTTAATGGCGGTAATGCAGCAGCAGCCTCTTGGGGATTCTTCCGGGATCTGACTGTGGAGTATCCCGTGTTGCCGAATGTAGTGTCAGAAAATGTCATTGAGTCAGCGGTTACGATAGAAACAGGAGAAGACCCTGTCAACGCAGGTGTGGTTACAATAACTTCTTCTGCCACACATGGCAATACAGGCAAGCGCTTTAGGACGGGAGATATAGTGACGATTACTGCTGAAGCCAACTATGGCTATAAGGTAAAAGAGTTCAGAGTAAAGGGTGCAAGTGCATCTGATCCGGAAAATACTGGCTCAACAGAAAACACTGGTTCAACAGAGAATACTGGCTCACCGGAGACCTCCAGCACGACAGAGCCTGAAAATACAACAGTGGCAGAGGTTCTTGCAGAAGCACCAACACCCACAAAGACATATACTTATACCGTCACTGAAGGTATCAGCACGATAGAAGTGGTGTATGAAAGACTGACGGTTTACAAGGTCACAGCAACGACGCAGCTGGGCGAAAAGAATAAGGTTCTTGGTGAAATCAGCCTCTCGCCGAAGTATGACAATTTCTATAAAAAGACAGAAAACGGCGTTATAGCATATTATACCGAAGGTACGATAGTTACGGCATCTGCTGAGGCTATTGAGGAATATATCATTGACAAATGGATTGACGGGGAAACAACGAAAACGACCAATACCTATTCCTTTACCATGGGAACGGCAGAGAAGACCGTGACTGCCTATTTCAAGAAAGGTTTTAGAGGTTCTGTGGTATATAGTTGGGGTAGTGAGAAAGTAAATGGGACAACACCTGCCTACAAGGATGCTGGAAGCATTTTGCCGGATAGTTATACCGATGTCTATTCCTTCACTGTGCCTACGAACTTTACTTTCTTCAAAAATGTTGATAATAATGGAGTGAGCACAGCAAACAGCCATACCTTGCAATATTGGAAAGGTAGTAACGGCAACATATACAGTCCCGGCAAGACTTATTCCTTTACGGAGGCGGGAACACTGACGCTTACCCCTGTCTTTAAATATAATCCCGCCACTCAGGAGAACCGTCTTAACGACCCTGTCTTACGTTATGACTTCGGCACGGGTGTGCAGGTTTATGACGACCCGAATACCGGCGAGACACGCAAGGTATGCGCCCAGAAGGTTAAGATAGGCAACAATGTAAATACATTCTGGACGAGCGAGGCGTATGTCGAGGTTCTTGACAACGGAAAAAAAGTGTCACACACACGTGATGTGGCACTGTGGGTGAATACCGGCGAGAAAGGCTACATACGCAACGGCGACTTGCCGGAGTGGGCATCGTTCGGTCCCGGTACGACGTTCTGGATGCCGTCGTGCGTGGGTACTAAAGTGTCGTTGTTGACATACGCCCCGATAACTTGTACAACGATTGATGGGGTGGTGCCATTATTGGATGTTGACGACCCACGCTGCAAGCCGACGGAACATCAGTATGTCTATAGCTATACTACGGATAACGCCGACTTGAGAATACCTCTCGTTATAGGAGATGACTATTCATACTATCAGTGGCTTGAGGTAGCAACGTTAGCTGCAAATATGGTCAATCTGCATACGGAAATTGATGATGACCTGCGTGGCGAGATAACGTCAATAGTCTCAGACAGTGACTATCCGGCAGAGGAACTGGAGGACGGCGGCTATGCTTTCCATCAGGGTAACCGTGTGAAACTCACTCTTCTGCGTAAGTTCGGTTATGAGTTGGATATGATTACCGACCCCAACAAGATTGTCAACGGCGAGCCTTTGGCAGTCCTGAAGAAGAACAGCGACGGCACTGTGTCGATGGTGAAGAATGGCGACTCATACGAGACGGAAACTGTCCAGAAGAATGCTGACAACAAGTCATGGGGTACCGAAAACACTGTCTTCACGTTGACAGAGACGACTACTACAGACAACCGCACGGTGTATGAGGTGACTTTTAACATCACCACCCACCGCGACCTGAAGATTTGCTTCAAGGAGAAGAATACATATTATGTTACGTTTAACCCAGGAAAGATGGCTTCGGGAACAGCCCCTGCCGCGCAATGGGTTGAAAGCGGTGACAATTATGTCGTGCCAGAGAACAGAACGATGTTCTACGACGGTAATACGCTGAAATACTGGATAGACAGTGAATACGACGATACAAAGACGAAAGAGGAGAATGTTGCTTCAGGGCATGTCTATGAGATAGGTAAGACATATACCGCTCAGGATAAGGATGTCCGCCTCTTCCCTGTCTTTGAGCCGAACAAGTTTAATATCCTTGACGTTGAAGATAAGACAGCGGTATGGCATTTCGCCACAAATGACGGTGCTCCGTCAATAGCTTTTGAGCGTTCTGCCGGAATTCTTGTGACACAGCTGAAGAACAGTGATACGGAATGGATAGACCTAAAGATAGATCTTGATGCTACGACAAAGAAAGTCGGCTCATCTACCGGAAATGGAAAGTTCAATAATACTGCATATAGTGACCGTATGCAGGTGAATCAGTATTCTGTATTAAACTTCCCAAATACGAAGAATTGTGTAGCTACTCTTACCGCTACGGGTGATATATCCAAGCAATATGTTGCAGGGCTTAAGAATGGTAATTCAGGGTTTTCTGTGTCGGAAGATAAGAAGAGCATTTCGGTGACCTGTCCGAATGACGGTGCTGTTGACAGTGTGGATTTCAAAGCCTCTTGTTACTGTATAGACTTCTCCGTGACATATAAGAAACAAGAGACGACAAAGCCAGCACTTGCATCGCTCTCGATAGGTGGTGTAGAGTTGTCTGAGGATAATCTCTCTGAATTGAAAACAAACAAGACATATAATCATAATTTGATACCAACAACAGACGAGGACGTCGTGGTGCCTGCCGTAACAGGAACAGCAACAAACGATGGTATCGTAGCAGCCACGGCAGCAACGATAGACAAACCTGTGTCAACGGTTACGGTATCTACAGCGGGTGGAGTGATAGTGGAGACATATACCATAAACTTTGCTTTCACTTATACGGCAGAGACAAGCGCACCACGAATAACGTCTATAAAGGTAAACGGCAAAGACTGCGAGTTGACAGTTACGACGCAACTTATCAACCAGCCTGTGAACGGCGTGATAGAGATAGAGTTCAGCCGAACGATGAAAGCTACATCGTTTACTGTCAACCAGAACGGATATAACGCCACGCTGTCTACCGAGCAGGGTAAGACGCTGAAGTTCAAATACTGGGATCTGCCGGTAGGCAAGACGTTTACCATAAACCTCTCAAACCTTAAAGATATATACGGTATGACATGTACTGACGCTGTCAATCTGAGCATAACGTCCGCAACCACAAACATTCCTGTGGAGCACCGCACCTTTAACTATATCGTAGGGACAGACGGCGACATAGACGGAGCCATAGAGGCGGCAAACGCCGCAACAGGCAGCGACAGGTTTTATATCTTTGTGCCGGACGGAGAATATCAGTTGACGGGTAATGACCCATTGACCTCGTATGGCATGATGTCAGACGGCAGCTGGCCTTGCGATGAGAACGGTATGCCACGTGATGATATGAAAGGCAAGAACAATGGCAGAACTACACTTTCAAGGGCAAATGTCTCGTTGATAGGTCAGAGCCAGAAAGGCGTGCAGATATATAACCACCCTATTGTGGAAGGCATCAGTTATACTTCAACGCTGCATACGGGGAAGAATGCGACAGATTTCTATGCAGAAGACCTGACGTTGGAGAACCGTTTCCGATATTGGCGTTCCACTGACTCACAGGCAACAAGTTTGAGTGCCGGACGTGCGGTAGTGTTTTGGGACCAAGGCAACAGAAGCATTATGAAGAACGTGGAACTGTGGAGCTGGCAGGATACATATTATTCAAGTAATACAAGTGCCGGCTATCGCGGGTATTTCGAGAACTGTGTCATCGCAGGTTGCGTCGATTGGTTCTGCGGTAACGGTGATATATGGATAGAGAAGAGTGACATCGTAGTACGTGACCGTTCAGGAAATAATATCGCCGCTCCTTCTACAGAGCCAGGACAACAGTGGGGATATGTGTTCAATGAGTGTAGGATCATACCTGAGACAGATAATCCTATAAGGTTTAAGGATAATGACTGGACTTTTGCACGTCCGTGGAATGGTTCTCCTGCTTGTACGTTTATCCGGGCAAAGATGTCGATACATCCGCGTGCTGCAGGATGGAATATTATGACCAATGGGCTTGTCCTCCGTTTCCATGAGTATAAGTCTATGGATGCCAACGGGACACTCCTCTCACTTGGTGCTCGCTCTCTTGTTGCCAGCTCTCCTGCCGCCGGTTCTGACGACTGCATCCTCACCGATGCTGAGGCTTCGGCATATACCATACGTGCTGTAGTGGGCGGCACAGACGCTTTCGACCCTGTCTCGCTGACGAAGCAGATAGACGCGAAGTCGGCTACGGAGGGTAAAGACCCAGAGAACTCACAGGAATGGGACGACCAGATAGAGCTTGACGACGACCGTCTGCAATGGAAGACGGAACCTATGGCGTTGTGTTACTTCATATTCAAGAAAAACCCGGAGACGGGGAAATGGGAGTATCGTACCAACGTGGCACAGCAGAGCGAGAGCGAGACGGTGACGGGAGTGAGCCTGGAACGTTTTGGCTCAGGAACGTATGTCGTGCGTGCAGCAAACCAGCGCGGCGGTCTCGGAGCAGCAACGCGGGAGATAGAATACGTGGTGTCGAAGAAGTTCCAGCTGACGATAAGGCAGACGGAGGGCGTGACGGAGGGCTACGGATATGCTACGATATGCCTGCCGTACAACGCCAAGAACCCTGCCCCTGAGAGCATCACGCTGTATGCCGCCACGAAAGTGGAGAACTATCAGATGACGATGGTTCCTGTCGATGTCATAAACAAGGACAGAGGATATGTTGTGATGGGCAAGGTGGGGACGTATGAGTTCCGCAGCTCTTCCTACACTTCGGCACAGGAGACAATACTTGAGGGTAATCCGCTCAGCGAACCTATCGACCGTGGAAACAATAACTGCTATGTTCTCTCGAACAAGCCAAGCACGTACGGCTTGGGATTCTATAAATATACCGGAGAGACTCTGGCGGCGAACAAGGCATGGCTGCCGATAAGTAAGGTGCCTGCCGACTCGCAGACAAACAGCGCACGGGCGATAAGGATGTGTTTCACGGACGACGCTACGGGAGTGCTCTTACCGGAATATCGTCCGGGAAGCCTCGCTCCGCATATCTATGACCTCAACGGCATACCTGTAGAGACACCACGCAACGGAGTGTATATCATGGAAGGAAAGAAAAAGGTGGTAAGGAGGTGACATTAACCTTGACCTTGACCTTAACCTTAACCTTAACCTTGACCTTAACCTAAACCTTGACAAGGACAATAACAAAGACAACAAAGATTTAGCGACAACATTTAGAGAATAAACATAAATTTTAAAACTATGAGAAAACATCTGATTACATTAATGCTCGTCATGGTGTCATGCATGGCGTATGCAGAGAACTATCCGTACCGTTCTGACTATCTTTGGGTGACGGTACCCGACCATGACACATGGCTTTACACTTGCGGCGAGAAGCCGCAGATAGAGGTGGAGCTGTACAAATATGGCATCCCCCGTGACGCTGAGGTGTCGTGGACTGTCGGCGACGACATGCTGGACGCTGACAGCCGTGGCACTCTGACGCTGAAACGCGGAAGGGGCAAGGTTACCATGCGGACACGTAAGACTCCGGGCTTCTCAGACCTCGTGCTCACCGCCACTCTCGACGGCACACGCTATACGCATCATGTCAAGGTGGGCTTCTCTGTGGACAAGATACAGCCTCTGACGAAGGAGCCTTCCGACTTCCTGTCTTTCTGGGAGACGCAGAAAGGGACACTGAAGGAGACACCTCTTTCATATACACGCGAGAGAGCAGAGGAATACTGCACGGAGAAGATACTCTGTGACCTTATCAAGCTCCGTGTGGACAAGAGACATTATGTCTATGCTTACCTTACCTACCCTCGCAATGCACGTCCTGGCGCATGTCCTGTCGTGATATGTCCTCCGGGAGCCGGTATAAAGACCATTAAAGAGCCTCTGCGACATAAATATTATGCGGAGAACGGCTTCCTCCGCTTAGAGATGGAGATACATGGTCTTGACCCTCGCCTTCCTGAGACGACGTTCCGTGAGATACAGAGCGCATTCGCCTCTCCTGGTAACAACTATCTTGAGAATGGTCTTGACAACCGTGACAACTACTATATGCGTCATGTCTATCTCGCTCTCCTCCGCGCCATAGAGTTTATGACCTCTCTGCCAGAGTGGGACGGCAAGAACGTCGCCATGCAGGGCGGTTCGCAGGGTGGTGCCCTCGCACTCATCGCTGCCGGACTGAGCGAGAAGGTCACTCTTGCGGCAGCCAACCATCCAGCCCTCTCGGACATGGCAGGATATTCTGAGAAGGGACGTACAGGAGGATACCCCCATTTCCACCGCACTCCGGGCATGATGACACAGGAGAAGCTCCGTGTCATGGCATACTATGACGTAGTGAACTTCGCCCGCCATATCTCCTGTCCCGTATTCCTCACATGGGGATATAACGACAACACCTGTCCTCCTACAACGTCCTACGCCGTATGGAACACCCTGAAATGTGAGAAGACACCTCTCATAACGCCTGTCAACGAACACTGGACATCCGAGGCTACGGAGGAGACGATAATGAAATGGATAAAAAGCAATCTCCGATAAATGTTTTGACCACAGAAAGAGGAGCAAAAAGGGTTTGTTCAGTTAAAAAAACATAAAGGAAAAAGTATCTCTAAGAAAATATTCACTCATTTTAATATTAATCTGTAACTTTGCATGGTATAGACAACAGACTGACGTTAACTAAAATCTAAATATTATCGTAATGAGCCAAATTAAAATGACAAAAATGACCAACTGGCGTTGGGTGATGTGTGCAATGCTTTTCTTTGCCACAACAGTAAACTACATGGACCGTCAGGTTCTCTCACTTACATGGAAAGACTTTATCTCTCCTGAGTTTCACTGGACAGACGAGATTTACGGCAATATCACAGCCATCTTCTCCATCTTCTATGCCATAGCCAACCTCTTTGCCGGCAAGTTCGTAGACTGGATGGGTACTAAGAAAGGCTACCTCTGGGCTATCGTGGTATGGTCGCTCGGTGCTGTTCTCCACGCCTTCTGCGGCACGTTCACTGAAGGCTGGATGGGTGGTGACTTCAGCTCAAAGGAAGCCCTCATAGGAGCTACCGGCGACGCTGCCTTCGCTATTGCAACGCTCAGCATGTACGCTTTCCTCTTCTGTCGTTGTATTCTCGCACTCGGTGAGGCAGGCAACTTCCCGGCAGCCATAAAGGTTACGGCAGAGTATTTCCCAAAGAAAGACCGTGCCTTCGCAACGTCAATATTCAATTCCGGTGCTTCTGTAGGTGCCCTTGCCGCTCCTGCCACTATCCCTCTCCTTGCCAAGGCTATGGGTTGGGAGATGGCGTTCATCATCATCGGTGCCCTCGGTTTCGTATGGGCAGGCATCTGGATTTTCGTCTATGACAAACCGGCAACCTCTAAACATGTCAACGACGCCGAGCGTCTGTATATCAACCAGGATGAGGCAGACAACAATGCTGAGGCTGCCAAGGCTCCTGTCAAGGAGGAGAAGCAGATGGGCTTCGCTCAGGCTTTCTCATACCGTCAGACATGGTCCTTCGCCTTTGGTAAGTTCATGACCGACGGCGTATGGTGGTTCTTCCTCTTCTGGGCTCCGGCATATTTCTCTGACCAGTACGGATATACGTCTGACTCTACCATGGGTATCTCACTTATCTTCACCCTCTACGCTATCGTTACCGTGCTTTCGATGTTCGGTGGCTACCTGCCAAAGATTTTCGTAGAGAAGAGAGGCATGAACCCTTATCAGGGCCGTATGCTCGCCATGCTTATCTTTGCTTTCTTCCCTATGCTCGCCCTCTTCGCACAGCCTATGGGACAGTACAGCGCATGGTGGCCAGCAATAATCATCGGCTTTGTGGGAGCAGGACATCAGGCATGGTCAGCAAATATCTTCTCTACCGTAGGTGATATGTTCCCGAAGTCTGCCATAGCGACAATTACGGGTATCGGATCTATGGCAGGTGGCTTAGGCTCTTTCCTCATCAACAAAGGTTCCGGTCAGCTCTTCACATACGCTGAAGGACAGGGTGCAGCCTTCCAGTTCATGGGCTTCGAGGGTAAGCCGGCGGCATATATGATCGTCTTCTGCATCTGCGCCGTGGCATATCTCATCGGCTGGATAGTCATGAAGACTCTCGTTCCAAAGTATAAGCCAATCGTTCTTGACTAAACACATCTTTTGTTTGAAAATCATACCTTTAGGGGCAAGCGTGATGCTTGCCCTTTTTCATTACTGTGAGTTTGTTAGCCCAGGGCAGGGCGCAGCGACACCCAGGGTCGGAATAAAAAGAAAAAATATCGTCCTGCAAGGGCAAAAGCATCACTACAGGGGTGCGTTTTTTTTCATGCCTATGAAAATATTTTTCCATGCCTATAAAAATATTTTTTCATGCCTATAAAAATAATTTTTTAAGCCTATGGAAAAAACAACCGTAGTTTAACTATTTAGATTGACTACTTATCGTCTTATTCATAAAACAGGTTGACAAGTTCCTGCCTACTTAGAAATGATGATTTGATGTTATATAATGTTAATGGTTAAAGACGTGGAATAATGGAAAGAAAAATAGTTGTATCTTTGCATTATGAAATTATCAGAACTACATACAGGCGAGAAGGGAATCATCGTAAAGGTTTATGGTCACGGCGGTTTCCGAAAGAGACTTATAGAGATGGGCTTTATCCGCGGCAAAGAGATCAAGGTGCTGCTGAACGCCCCTTTGCAAGACCCCGTGAAATACCTCCTCATGGGGTATGAGGTGTCGTTGCGCCACGACGAGGCGGAGCATATCCAGGTGGTGACGTTGGAAGAGGCGAAGAAGATAGACCTCTCGGGCAATGACTTCTCCGGCATCAGCGTCGAGGACGATGAAGAGGAGAGCGTCATGCGTGCCGCCGCCGTGAAACGCCGTCACCATATCAACGTAGCCCTTGTGGGCAATCCGAACTGCGGCAAGACGTCGCTCTTCAACTTCGCCTCGGGTGCTCACGAGCGTGTGGGCAACTACTCCGGCGTTACGGTGAGTGCTACTGAGGGCATGGCGCAATATGAGGGTTATGAGTTCCACCTCGTAGACCTTCCCGGCACATATTCTCTGTCGACATACAGTCCCGAGGAGATATATGTGCGCCGTCAGATCATTGACAAGACCCCCGACGTTGTCCTCAACGTCCTTGACGCGTCGAACCTGGAGCGTAACCTTTACCTCACGACACAGCTTATAGACATGAACCTCCGCATGGTGTGTGCGTTGAATATGTTTGACGAGACAGAACGCCGCGGCGACAATATCGACCATAAAAGGCTCAGCAATCTCCTCGCCGTGCCTATGGTGCCTACGGTGTTCAAGACAGGCCGTGGCGTGGAAGAGCTTTTCCACACCATAATAGAGCTGTACGAAGGACGTATACAGGAAGGGCATATCCATGTGAACCATGGAACGTATGTGGAGCAGGGAATAGACAGTCTCCGCGCCATACTGCGTCAGGACACCATGGTGAAGCAACGCTATACGCCCCGCTTCCTTGCAATAAAGTATTTGGAGGGCGACAAAGAGGCGGAGAACTTCGTCAGCACCCTTGCCAACGCCGAGGAACTCCGGAAAGTCCGCGAACATGCGGCAAAGGTTATAGAGAAAGAGCTGAAGACAGATGCCGAGACGGCTATCATGGACGCGAAATACGGCTTTGTGAACGGTGCGCTGCAGGAGGCTGAGTTCGGCGTAGGTACCAAGGAAGACACGTATAAGGTGACTCACCTTATAGACCATGTCATAACTCACCGTTATATGGGCTTCCCGTTCTTTATCTTCCTGATGTATATGATGTTCCAGGTGACGTTCACCCTGGGTCAGTACCCTATGGACTGGATAGATGCCGGCGTGACACTCTTCGGCGACGTTGTGGCGAAGACGATGCCCGACGGTATGCTGAAGGACATGATTGCCGACGGCATAATAGGCGGTGTTGGAGCCGTGATAGTCTTCCTGCCACAGATACTCATTCTATATGCTTTCATATCGTATATGGAGGACTCGGGGTATATGGCACGTGCGGCGTTTATCATGGATAAGCTGATGCACAAGATTGGTCTTCACGGCAAGTCGTTCATACCTCTTATCATGGGCTTCGGATGTAATGTCCCTGCCGTAATGGCTACGAGGACGATAGAAAGCACGCGGTCGCGGCTTATCACGATGATGATTCTCCCGTTTATCTCCTGTTCCGCCCGTCTTCCCATAATATTTATGATTGTCGGCACATTCTTCGACAAGCGATACCAGACGGCTGTCGTCGTAGGGCTGTATGTCTTCGGCATCATCGTAGCGGCTGTCATGGGACGTCTGCTGTCGAGATATGTCGTGAAAGGCGAGGACACACCGTTTGTCATGGAACTTCCTCCGTACCGTTTCCCGCAGGCGAAGTCTATCATGCGCCATACATGGGAGAAGGGTAGGGAATACCTCAGAAAGATGGGTGGCATAATACTCTTCTCGTCGATAATAGTCTGGGCATTAGGCTATTTCCCTCATGATCCAAGCCTTCCTGTAGAGCAACAGCAGGAGCAGAGCTATATCGGCAAGATAGGCAAGACCATAGAGCCGGTATTTGCTCCGCAGGGTTTCAACTGGAAGCTCGACATGGGACTCCTTGCCGGCATAGGAGCGAAGGAGATTGTGGCTTCTACGATAGGTGTGCTGTATGCCGGCGAGGAGTATGACAGCGATAGCGATGACAACACGTTAGTATTGTATGAGAAGATGTCCTCCGACGGTGTTTCACCAGCCTCCGCCCTTGCTTTCCTTGTCTTCGTACTGCTTTACTTCCCTTGTCTTGCCACGGTCATAGCGATAAAGAATGAGTCCGGATCATGGAAATGGACGGCATTTGTCATGGTATATACTACGGCAGTGGCATGGGTGCTTTCGGCAGTAGTTTATCAGGTTGGTAAGTTGGTGATGTAAACCTTAACCTTAACCTTAACCTTGACCTTAACATTAATGATGAAACGATGCAAGAGATAATAACATATATAATAATAATTATCGCCTTCCTTTTCCTGGCGTATAAGGCATACCAAAGGCTGACAAAGCCGGGAGGCACATGCTCCGGCTGTTGCTCAGGCTGTTGTCACGCCGACCGTACGGGCTGTCGTGAGTCAGAGAAAAGCCAAGAGAAGAGATAAGACAAGAAGAAACCATAAAAGTGATAAAAAAACGAGATAAATGATATATATGAAAACCTTTTTCCTCTCCCTGTTGTTTATCGCAACGACAGCATCTGCCGGCGAGATATATGTGTCGCCAAAAGGCAGTGACAACGCCTCAGGCAGTGTAACAGCACCTTTGAAGACTCCGCAGCGTGCCTTGCGCATGGCACGTGAATGGCGACGTACTAACGACGTACGTGCGAAGGGCGGCATACGCATTATTCTGGAAGGCGGCAGCATCTTCCGTCTCGACGAGCCTTTGCTGCTGAAGCCTGAGGACAGCGGTACGGAAGACAGCAAAACAATAATAACAAGTCTTGGGGCGGAGAAAGCCGTGCTCTCCGGCGGCATGGTGCTGAACACCGAGGAGAAAGCGTGTAAGGAGGTTGACAGAGGAGCAAAGGGCGTGATGAAGAAAATAAAGGCAAACCTGAACATCCAGAACGGTGCAACCCCTGACATGCCGGAAAATACATACATCATAGAGCCAACATACCTCGCCGGCGTGCCGCAGCTTGCGCGAAGCCTTTGGGTGAACGGAAAGAAAAGGAGTCTCGCCACGTCGTTCGGCGAGGGTGTCATGGAGCGTATCATAGACTTCAACAAGACGCATGAGACGATAACGATACCTGCCAAGGCGTTGAAAGACTTTGGCATAGAGACGATAAAGGACGCTCCACAGTTAGAGATGGTGGTACACCAAAGGTGGGCGATAGCGATACTCCGTGTGAAAGACTTCTATTTCGAGGGCGACAACGCCGTGGTGTCTTTCCTGAACCCTGAGAGCCGTTGGGAGTTTGCCCATCCGTGGCCGCAGCCGGTGACAGAGGGTGAGAGAGGAGCGTCGTCGTTCCTCCTGCGCAACGCAAGGCAGTTCCTCGACAAAGAGGGGGAATGGTGGCAGGACTACGCCACGGGTAAGGTGTACTGCTGCAACGCTGTAGGTCAGGAACTTGTCATACCTTATTTAAACAGATTGGTGACGGTAGAAGGTACGGCGCAAGAGAAGGTGCATGACATCATCTTTGAGAACATTGCTTTTGAACACTGCGCATGGCAGCGCCCGTCACGCTGCGGACATGTGACGTTGCAGGGAGGCTTCGCCATTACCGAGGCGTATAAGCTTGTGGAGAACGAAGGACTGCCGTGGGCTGCGGGCTTGGAGAATCAGGCGTGGATAGAACGTCCGGAGGCTGCCGTGAGCATACGTCATGGTGTCCGCGTGGATGTCAAGGACTGTCTCTTCACACATCTTGCCGCCACTGCGCTTGACTATGTTGACGGATGTAAGGACATCACGATAGAGGGGAATATGTTCCATGACATCGGCGGCACGGCGATACTTGCCGGAACATTCCTGGAAGGTGCTACAGAGGTACACCGTCCTTATGGCTGGACTACGGACGGCAGGAAAGGCGTCATAGCTCCTGAGGACTATACGGAGAGGGTTATGATAAGCCGTAACAAGGTCTCTGACGTGACAAACGAAGACTGGGGCGGCGTAGGAATAGGCTGTGGCATGGTGCGTAACACGACAATATCTGACAATACCGTGACAAAGGTGAACTACTGCGGCATCTGCATAGGGTGGGGCTGGACACCGGAAGATACAGGAATGCGTGAGAACAGTATCACGGGAAACATCGTCAGCGACTATGCCCGCCAGCTGTATGACGCCGGCGGCATATACACCATGTCAAACCAGCCGAACTCCGTGATTACGGGAAATACCATCGGTGCGCCCTTCGTGGCACCTTATGCTACAAACTACCGTGCTTTCCCGATATATTTCGATGCCTGCTCTGACGGCTTCCGTGTCTATGACAACAGGATAAGCGTAAACAACGTGGTGAAAGAGCCTTACGGATATAATAATCCGGGAAAGAGCATGGTGGTGGAGCAACTGACTGACAAGAAGAAATAACCGGCGGGTGAGAAGGAATAATAGTAACACCATCTTGGTAAAAAACAGAGAAAACGTAACAGAACCTACCTATAATAACAAAACTGTCTATGCTGCAAATACGTTGCCTGAACAACAACATTACGAAGAGCTTCCCTGAGGGCAGCTCTCTGCTTGACATCTTTCCTGAGTTTGGCGTGAAGATGCGCCACGAGATAGTGTCGGCAAAGGTGAATAACGCTTCACAGGGACTGAAGTTCCGTGTGTACCAGAACCGTGACGTGGAGTATCTTGACATCACGTCGTCGAGTGGTATGAGGGTGTATATAAGGTCGTTGTGCTTTGTGTTGTATAAAGCTGTGCAGGATGTCTTCCCCGGTGCGAAGCTGTATATCGAACACCCGATATCACGTGGGTATTACTGTAACTTCCTGAAGCCGGCGATAGACGGAAGGACACGAGGACTGACGGAGTTGGAGATAGAACAGGTGAGGCTCCGCATGGAGAAGATCGTGGCTTTGGACATGCCTTTCAGACGTAGCGAGGTGCCTACCGAGGAGGCGATACGTATCTTCCACGAGAGAGGATTCACGGATAAGGTGCGCCTTCTGGAAACGTCAGAGAAGGTGTACACCGACTACTACACCCTGGGAGACACCGTGGACTATTACTACGGTCCTCTTGTGCCTTCGGCAGGCTATCTGAAGGTCTTCGGACTGGAACAGTACGGCAAAGGCATGCTGCTCCGCGTTCCTGATCCCGAGCATCCGGAGCGTCTGGCTGAGAATGTGCCGCAGCCCATGACCTTCGAGGTTTATAAGGAACAGGTGCGGTGGAACGTAATAATGCGTCTGTCAAATGCCGGCGATGTAAATAAAGCATGTCAGCAGGGTAGGGCTACGGAGCTGATACAAGTCTCGGAGGCTCTGCAGGAGAAGAAGATAGTGAAGATAGCAGAGGAGATAGACCGCAGGTATCATGAACGGGGACTGAAGCTCGTGCTGATAACGGGACCGTCGAGCTCGGGCAAGACGACATTCTGCAAGCGGCTGTCGATACAACTCCTCGCATGTGGGCTTCGCCCGATATCCTTCTCTACCGACGACTATTTCGTCAACCGTGTGGACACTCCGCTACTCCCTGACGGACAGTATGACTTCGACAATTTCGATACCGTGGACCATAAGCTGCTGGGAGAGCATCTGAGCCAGCTCATGCAAGGCAAGGAGGTGGAGGTGCCGGAGTATAACTTCACCACGGGAATGAGGGAATGGAACGGCAAGCGTCTGCGTATAACAGACAAGCATGTGCTGATAATAGAGGGCATCCACGCGCTGAACCCTAAACTGACATCCCTCGTTCCTGACGACAAAAAATATAAGATATATACCTCTGCGCTGACAAGTGTCTCTCTTGACGACCACAACTGGATTCCTACGCGTGACAACAGGTTGCTGCGGCGTATAATACGTGACTATAACAAAGGCGCTTTTACTGCTCGTGAGACGATAAGACAATGGCCAAATGTATGTAAGAGCGAGGAGCAGTGGATTTTCCCATATCAGGAGAATGCCGACGTGATGTTCAACAGTGCGCTGAACATTGAGTTTGCGGTGTTGAGAAACCATGCGGAGACGATACTCGCCTCTGTGCCGAAGAACTGCCCGGAATATGCCGAGGCGCATCGGCTGCTGAAATTCATACATTATTTCATTCCTATTCCCGACAAAGACATTCCTCCGACATCAATTATGCGCGAGTTTGTCGGAGGGTCGTCATTCAAATACTGACGAGAGGTAGATTTTTCTTTACAAAAATTTTGCAGTTTATTGGATTTTTACTATCTTTGCATACAGTAAAAGGAAAATATGTTTCTTTTTGATACCATATCTTAAGTGTTACGGTATGGCTTAATAATGATTTTGGGGAAAGAAATTTTCAGAAAGTGACCATCTGAACTCAGATAAAAAACGACATCTGAAAAAGCCGACAGTACAGACCCCACCTTAATAACTTTTCAATGGATAGTATAAAGAAAATAATTGTCTTTGCAGTATTGCTCCTCTCTTTGGCATCATGCAGTGAGAAAGGGACTATGGACACTGTTGCGGAAGACGTAGAGGCGAAGGAAATGCTGCAAGGGATATGGCTCTCAGAAGAGGGTACGGTGAATATGCGTATCGATGGAGATACGATATATTACTCTGATACCGAGATGCTTCCCGTGGGCTTCTGCGTGATGAACGATACGTTGGTAATAGATGGTGTTGCGAACAAGAGCAAATATGCTATAGTAGAACGTACGACGACGAACTTCAGCTTTAAGAACAACGTCGGCGACGTGCTGTCGTATGTCAGGAGCGACAACGTAGAAGAGGATAAACAACTCTTTGAGAGGAAGGACGGCGGAGAGATGGCTATCAACCAGTGTAAACTGATAAAGAGGGACACGGTGCTGACAGTGGGAGAGCATAAATACCATGCGTATATACAGGTTAACCCTTCGTCGTATAAGGTTGTCATGACGACATATAATGCTGACGGCTTCCAGGTGGAGAATGTGTATTACGACAATATAATAAATATCTGTCTTTATGACGGTGGGACAAGGCTGTATTCCAAGGACTTTAAGAAACAGGACTTCTCCAAGCTCGTGCCGGAGGAGTATCTGGCGCAGTCTGTGCTCAGCGATGTGCTCGTGGAAGGGGCGACGGAGACAGGAATGACATTCTTTGCGTATATATGCGTGCCAAACTCTTCCGCCTCGTATGTGGTAAAGGTGGATATAACAAAGGACGGAAAGATGAGTATGAGAATATGATTGGGGTGAGGATGAGAGAAATAGGGTGAGGATGAGAGAAATGGGGGGAGGATGAGAGAAATAGGGGGGAGGTTGAGAGAAATGGGGTGAGGATGAGAGAAATAGGGGAGGTGATAGGGGGATGATGTATATATTCTGTGGGCGTAGAAACGCCCACAGACAAGAAGAAAGGCTATCTCCTCATTGGTGATAGCCTTTCTTCTTGTCTGTGAGGTGATAGCCTTTCTGCAGTGAGCCCGCTTTTATGAGTTGATACCTTTTCTTGCTCTTGACTCTTTGATGTATTCGCGTGGAGCGACACCATAAACGGCTTTGAAAGCTGTTGAGAAAGAGCTGGTGTTTGAAAATCCTACAGCATACATGACATCGTTGACGCTCTGATGCCCGGAGTCGAAGAGACGTGCGGCTTGTTTCATTCGTATGTTACGTATGAAGTTATGAGGCGACTGGTTTGTTATCATCTTCATCTTACGGTAGAAATGTACACGGCTGAGACCTACCTCACGTGCTATGTAGTCAACGTTGAGGTCGCTGTTGCTTAAGTTGGCATTTATAACCTTCATGATTTTCTCCATGAGTTTGTCGTCAGGTGTCACCATCTCAATGTGCTTGACCTTGTCGTCCTGACTCTCGCTTCCCGCCATTTTGTTTCTCATGACGTGGCGCGTGTTTATAAGGTTGAAGACTGTTCGCTTTAGTATGTCGAGATTGAAAGGCTTTACGATGTATGCGTCAGCACCAGTCTCGAGTCCTTGCAGCTTGTCCTCGTCCTGCGTCTTCGCCGTGAGTAGAATGACCGGTATGTCGTTTGTTAAGATGTTGTTCTTCACCTTTGTACACAGTGTTATTCCGTCCATTACCGGCATCATGATGTCGCTTATTATAATGTCCGGGACATCCTTTATTATGTTTGCCATAGCCTCCTGCCCATTGTTGTATGTCTTTATTTGATACATCGAGTCGAGCTGTGTCTTGAGATACAGCTGAATGTCTATGTCGTCCTCGACGATTACGAGCAGCGGATGTGTACGTTTTGCCGTTGCAGTTTCTGTGTCGTTGTCTTTTTCTTTTATATCTTCACTGCTTGTGGCCTCTGTTTCGTCCGTTGTCTCAGCTTCTTCGTCTATTTCCTTTGTCTCAGAGGTCTCAGCGTTTTCTGGTGTTTCAGACTTTTGTGTGGTAATCGGTTCGACATTTTTCTCTATTCTGTCATCGCCGAAAGAGTCTTTGAGGAGTTCTGTCAGTTGCGAGTGCTCGTCTGTTGCTATGACCATTTCTTCTGGTGTCAGATGACTGTTTCCGAGTGGCAGCAAGACTATGAATGACGCTCCCGGTCCGTCGTCGTTGTTCTTCGCCGTTATGCTTCCGTGGTGCAGCTGTACGAGTGAGTTTGTGAGGTCGAGACCTATTCCCGTTCCGAAGTGCCTGTCATTTGTTGCCGAGACTTTCTGATAGAATCGTATGAATATGTTCTGTATCTCATCCTTTGAGATGCCCTCGCCGCTGTCCTTCACCGTCAGACGCATATATCCATCGTCTTCTTCTACGTATATGTCTATCTTTCCGCCGGAAGGAGTATATTTGAAAGCGTTAGAAAGGAGGTTCACGAGCACTTTGTCGAAGTTTGTCAGGTCTATCCATACCTTCAGCGACTCCATGTCGTGATGGAAGGTGAGTTCGATGCTTTTCGCTTTCGCCTGATAGTCAAACATATTACAGATGTCGTAAATGAAGCCAATGATGTCCGTCTCGCGCATGTGCATCTTCATCATTCCCTTGTCAATCTTCCTAAGGTCCATCATCTGGTTTATGAGATGCAGTATACGTTCCGCGTTTCGTTTTATTGTCGTGTATGCCACCTTACGCTTCGGGTCTGTGTCTTCTTTCAGCAGTGTTACGAGTGGAGCAACAACGAGTGTCATAGGTGTACGTATCTCATGGCTAATGTTCATGAAGAACTTCAGCTTCGCCTCGTTCATCTCCTCGGCGTGTATATGTGCCTGGAGCCTCAGCCTGTCTTCCTCCTTCCGTTTCCTCTGCTGTATATATAGGTATATGGCGAGTACAGCAATGGCGAAATAGAGTATGAATGCCACAGGCGACATATACCACGGTGCGTGGACATGTATTGTGAACTCCTTCACCTGCGACTCGTTCTTTCCTTTCACAGCCTTCACCTTGAATTTATATTCTCCTGGAGGCATGTGGCTGAAGTTCAGCTCGTTCTGTCCTGGTTGCTGTATTCTCCAAGTGTCTCCGTTTATGCTGTATGCGTAAGCGATATGCTCCTGTTCTCCGAATGTGAGCGTTGAGAACTGCAGCGCAAAGCTGTTGTCGTCCGGCGAGAGGTCGAAGTGATTGCTTTTTATCACCGACATGTCCGTAATGGTATATCTCCCTGACTCGTCTCCAGACGCTACAGCCTTTCCGTTGACTATCAGTCCCGTCAGTTCCACAGCCGCTTTCCACTGCTTTGTCTTCGTTTCGTTTCCTTTAAACCATGTTATACCTCCTACACCTCCGAAAAGCAGTGTCCCGTCTGTTCCCGTTGCCGCCGCTCCGTCGCTGAACTCGTTGCTCTGCAGTCCGTCATCGACGAAGAAACACTCTTCCACGTCCGCCGTCTTCACGTCGAGTTTGTTCAGACCGTGGTTTGTGCTTACCCAAAGGTTTCCACGGCTATCGAGCGTCATTGCTGCAATGCCATTGTCAGACAGTCCGTTATCTTTTGTTATAACCTCTGTCTTTCCGTCTGTTAGGTCTCGCCGGTACAGTCCGTCGTCTGTTCCGTACCAGAGGTATTTCCCGTTTGTCTCTATTACCGAGCGGATGTTTGTTCCGTAGTTCAGTGCGTTCACTCCTAATGTCTTTGTCCACGACTCCGCAGCAATATCAAGACAGACCAATCCCATTGTTGTAGCGAGGTACAGCCTCCTTCTGTCCGCCGATAGTGCTATCTGCGAAATATATTGGTTTATCAAAGCATTTATCTTGTTGTTTCTAGTAGCTTCATCGCTTGCCTGGAATATTTTTGTCTCTCCTGTCGCTATATTGTACCTTATCAGTCCCTGTCCCATGGTAGCTATCCACAGCGTGTTTATGTCGCTCGCCACTATGCCGAATACGTTCAGTCTTTTCAGCGCGCCTATCTCCACCTTATGGAATGCTTTGTCATTCGTGTCAATATATCCCAGGCCTCTCTGGTAGCTTCCGAGCCATATCCTCCCAGTATAGTCTTCGTTTATTGTAAGTATTGTAGAAGGTACGTTGGTGAAATGCTTCACAATCTGGAAGTTACTGTTCAGAAGATACAGTCCGTCCTTATCCGTTCCGATCCAACGGTTTCCTTTGCTGTCAATGAATACGCTTGTTACGCAGCAGTCACCTATTATGTTTTTGTTTCTCAACTTATATCCTGCATATCCGAAGTTCGACGGTGTTGTCGGCTGCATGAACACCCCCTTCTGTAACATACAGAACCATATATTCCCCATTCTGTCCTCTATGAAGTCGCAAACCTTTGCGTGGTTTATGTTCATTTCGTGGCTGAAGAATGGGTTCATGGTAATATTGTGAGTCAGAGCGTCCATAAAGGCTATTCCTTCTCCGTCGAGTCCGAGCAGTATTCTTCCGTCGCTTGATGTGTGCAGAGCAGAGACGTGCATGTCCTTTGTCTCAGGTATTTCTGCAAACGCCTTACTTCCTGCATTTTTTACGAACACGCCTTGGTCGTAAGTGCTGATATATATGCTTCCGTCCTCCCCTTGACATATATCCGTCAGTCCTGCCGCGATATTGCTGTCCGTAAGCCATGTCGTTTTCTTTCCCTTATACAGCGACAGTGCTCCCTGTCTCTCCGTCAGCACCCATAGTGTTCCGTCCTTTGTCTCATAGAGTCGTTTCACTCCCATTACGTTTATGAGTGGCAGGAACTGTCTTGCCTCATTCTTCCCGTTCATGATAAACGCCCCGTTTCCCGACGTGCCTATTATTATGTCTCCGTTTTTCAACTGTATTATGCTTGTCACATAAGATATCACCTTGTTCCCGACGTTGTCGAACAGCGTGATGTCGTGGAAGCGGTCATCGTAATACGCCTGAAGTCCTATACGCTCTCCAACGAGAAGTATGTTCTCTTTTGTCTCTATGACCGTGTTGATATAGTTCGACGCCATGCCGACGCTCTCCGGACTGTTTTTCTTGAAAACCTTGAAGGTATAACCGTCGTATCGGTTCAGTCCGTTGCGCGTGGAAATCCATATAAATCCGTTATGGTCTTGGTAAATCTCTGTAGCGAAGTTGCTCGAAAGCATTTTGTCTGTATTGAACAGTTTGCCTGTCTGAGCGTATGCGGAGAGTATAGTTAGTAAAGTAAAGGTAGATATCAGAAGCTTTCTCATAGTGTTTTTATAGTTTTCTATCTGCAAAGTTAAGTAAAAAATGTATCATTTCCAAAAAAAAACCTCCAAATCTTTATTATTTGTACCATTTTTCCTTTTCATTGGAATGTTACGCCGATATGACAAAATGCTCATACAAAGAAAAAAATCGCACAGGTCGAAAATTATTCCTTTATGCGTAGATGTGTATTCCCTATACCTTATTATTTATAGGCTTCAGAAGTCATATATGCAGCCTTTCGCTTTTATGACATTTAGTAAGCGAAGAGGCGTGCTATTGTATATTTTACACTTCTTTCGCTTACTTTTTGCTTTTCCTTTCGCATGGCATCTGTTTTGTTGCATGGTGGACGTTTTCCGTATTACTATGGGTAGACATTAGTTCTTTTGTAACATTTCGTATAGAACGTGTTACAATCTGTTTGCATTATTTTATATAATAAATGTAATTTTGCAGCGTATTTCAAACGTATCCTGGTAAAGCGGTGTAACACTATTCTTACCTCAGCCACGACATGTTGAATGATACATTTTCAAACTTTTTGAATACCAACATCAAAAAGGTTATCTTAATTTTTAAAAAATAAAACCTAATTAAAAAGCAATGATGTCATTCCGGAAACTATCAGCATCACTTCTGATATTCCTTCTTGCTTCGGCAGCCGTAGCCCAGTCTGCTGTTCTTCCTCCGCTGAAGGTTGAGGGCAGGCAGCTTGTCGACGACAAAGGCAACAGCGTAGTGCTGCACGGAGTCATGGACACTCCGAACCGTTATTTCAACAACTATCGTTGGCAAAGCTGGAAAGCCGACTATACCGATGGCGACACCCAGCCCTGCATAGAGTATTTCGAAAAGCTCTTCACGGCTATCACCGACAAGAGCCAGGGAGCCTACTGCACCGTGTTCCGTCTTCACCTCGACCCCTGTTGGACCAACGATCCCAACAAACCGTTGCAAGGTGCCGGCGGCGAGCATAACATAAGCCAGTTCAGTTCGGCACGTCTGACGAAGTACTGGACAAAACTCTATAGCGTCATTATGGAGAAAGCCCTCGCCCACGGGCTTTACGTCATCCTTCGTCCGCCCGGAGTATGTCCGCAGACCGTCAAGGTTGGAGATGAATACCAGCGTTACCTTAAGACCGTCTGGGGTACTATAGCTGCTTCAAAGCTCCTTCAGCAATATAGCGGGCAGGTGAGTATAGAGCTTGCCAATGAGCCGGTGACTGTCACCAACGCCGACGGCACTCAGACTGAAACATCACTGCGTGACTTTTTCCAGCCTGTAGTTGACATCATACGCACGCGAGGCTTCAAGGGAGTCCTCTGGATCCCTGGTTCGGGCTATCAGTCGCAGTATGGCGGCTACGCCAAGTATCCTGTCAGCGACCCTGAGGACAATTACGGTTATGCCGTCCATGTCTATAGTGGCTGGTACGGCAATATGACCGACAACAACTGCAACGCCGAGACGTTCATCAGAAACTTCAAGTCGCAAGTGCCTGTCGTTGAAACAAAGCCTGTTATGGTGACAGAGATAGACTGGTCGCCTAACGACCCGAGCCGTTCTGACGAGGGACACCTCAACGAATGGGGGCAGTGGACCGCCCCGAACTTCGGCTCCTGGGCCACCGCATCGTCATCGAAGTGGGGCAAGGCATGGCGTGCCGTACATGACCATTATGGAAATATCGGCATGACACTGACCTCTACCGACGACTACCTTGACATCGACGAATATCTTAAGACTAAGACCGTGCGCCCGGGTTTCCAGAAAGCCAAGGACTACGGACTCTTCGAGGAGTGTTGCGCCTACACCTGCTTCCAGTGGTATAAAGAGTTTTACGAGAAGCAGAATACCGGCATCTCCCCCGTCTTCGACGACTCTGACGCAGCTGATGTCGTTGCCGGCACAGAGAAGTACTACGACCTTCAAGGCCGTCGCGTTGATGCCCGCTATCGTGGCATTTGTATCAAAGAGGTAAGGCTTAGCAACGGAAAAACGAAGAAAACGACGATTTGTAACATGAAATAAACTTTGTGTTACACCGACAAACACAATATTAATTAAAAATTAATTAAATTTGCACCATAAAATGTAACATTTCCCGCTTTTCTTCTTTCACGAAGAGACGTAGAGTGTCCCGGAGCCTATATATATAATAAGGTGTAGAAGGATACTCTACAGAAATTGAGACAAAATCTAACCCAAACAGAATTCAAACTAACTAAAATCATAAGAAAACCAAAATTGAGACTAACAAACAACATCCCTTTGCAGAGAAGAAGGACATATCACATCACTGACGAACAAGAGCAATAAATACCATTCATCAGAAAAGGCATGACAACAGTCTTTTCATGGACATATCACTTTACATTCTCTAACAGAAACGCTTCTGGGGTCTTCCCAAGCAGAAGACCCCGAACCGTTGACCCCCTCCTCCCCTAAGATTATGGTTTTACTCTTCCGGTGTGTCCTTTAAAGTTCAAAGCTATGAAGTAATAATTTACTAACTCAAAAAATAACAATAACTAACGCATGTATCAAATCTAAAAAGACATGAGACAAATG
This sequence comes from uncultured bacterium, assembly GCA_945829425.1. Classification (GTDB taxonomy): domain Bacteria; phylum Bacteroidota; class Bacteroidia; order Bacteroidales; family Bacteroidaceae; genus Prevotella. The sequence continues at coordinate 145,619 of CALZUQ010000001.1, forward strand.
CAACCAACAAACAAAAGGATTGTCACCGTGCTCATCATGCTTCTGACCATGTGTCTCGGCTCTTTCGCCCAAAACGGCGTAAAGATTTCGGGAACGTTGTCAGACTCATCTGGTGAAAGACTCATCGGTGCTTCAATTTTTGTCAAGGGCAACACTGGCATAGGCACAGTGTCTGACCTTAATGGAGATTTCCACCTCACTGTCCCTTCCGAGAATTGTGTCGTAGTATTCTCATACGTCGGCATGGTATCGAAAGAAGCCAAGGTAGGCGAGAAACGAGTTTTTAACATCACTCTTACCGAGGACAACCAACTCTCTGAGGTCATTGTCGTAGGTTACGGCCAGCAGAAGAAAGCCTCTGTCGTAGGTGCCATCACTCAGACCACGGGTGAAGTGCTTGAACGTACCGGAGGTGTCTCCGACATCGGCTCTGCCCTGACAGGTAACCTCCCTGGCGTCATAACCTCCTCGTCGTCAGGTATGCCGGGTGATGAAGACCCAAAGATTGTCATTCGTGGTGTCAGCTCTTGGAACTCTTCTGACCCTCTTATCCTTGTCGATGGTATAGAGCGTCCGATGTCAAGTGTTGACATACACTCAGTTCAGAGCATCTCCGTTTTGAAGGATGCCTCGGCAACAGCTGTCTACGGTGTGAAGGGTGCCAACGGCGTTATCCTCATCACCACCAAACGTGGTGCTGAAGGTAAGGCGAAGATTTCCGCCAGTGCCAGCTCCGCAGTTAAGTTTGTCTCCAAGCTTCCTCAGACTTACGGCTCTGCTGACGCTCTCTACTTTGTCAACCAGGCCGTACGCCATGAGCTCGGACTCAGTCCTGCCAGCTGGGGCGACATCCGTTCTACGGATTTCATAAACAATTACAACGCTCCGGCAGGAGCCATAGACCCTGAAACAGGCTTCCTCATGAGCGAGCGTTATCCTGACGTTGACTGGCAGGACGAGCTTTTCAAGGATTACGCCATGTCTTACAATGCCAACGTCAATATCGCCGGTGGTACAAAGAACGTAAGATACTACGCCGCAGTAGACTATCAGCATGAAGGCGACCTCTTCCGTGAGTGGGACAACAACCGCGGTTATCAGGGTGGTTACGGCTTTAACCGTATCAACGTACGTTCCAACCTCGACTTCCAGCTTACGAAGACCACGCTCCTCAAGGCGAACATCTCCGGAAGCCACGGCATACGCAAGTCGCCTTACGGACTTGAGAAGGGCTCTTGGGCAGAGACACAGCTCTGGCAGGCGGCATATTCCGCACCTCACGATACTTTCCTCCCACGCTACAGCGATGGTACATGGGGTTACTATCCTAAAGACACCCAGGGTTCTCCGAATTCTGTCACCAACCTTGCACTCGGCGGTGCCGGTGAGACTACCACGACACGAATCAATACCGACTTCACCCTTGAGCAGGACCTCTCTTTCATCACTCCCGGTCTTAAGGTCTCCGGCCTTATCTCGTGGGACAATGTCTTCGTAGAGAACAACCGTGGTATTAACGACCTTAACCATCCCGCACAGTACAAATGGATTAATCCTCTTACCGGTGAGGTGACATGGAAAGAGAAGCCTGCTGGCAACAACAACTTCGACTTCACCGAGACCATAGCATGGTCTACTGACGGAGGTGCGCTTGAAAACTGGCGGACAGTGCGCAACCTCTTCTATCAGGCTCAAATATTCTGGGGCAGACAGTTCGGCAAGCACGATGTCAGTGCCATGGGTGTATTCAACCGTTCTGAGCGTGCCACAGGTTCTGAGTTTACTAACTACCGTGAGGACTGGGCGTTCCGTGCTACTTATAACTACGACAACCGCTACATGTTGGAGTATAACGGCGCATACAACGGTTCGGAGAAATTCTCTCCTGACAACCGTTTCGCATTCTTCAACTCAGGTGCCTTAGGCTGGAACATCGCCAATGAGAAATGGTTCAAGCCTGTTACCGAGCTTAAGCTCTTCGACCTTAACCTCATAGACATCCTCAAGATACGCTATTCATACGGTGAAATCGGTGAGGACACCTCCTGGGACCGCTTCATCTATCAGACGCAGTGGGCTTACGGCGGCTCTACAAAGCTTGACTCTACCAACCCTAACAACAACTCGATGTACACATGGTACAAGGAGTCAAAGGTTGGCAACCCGAACATACACTGGGAGAAAGCCGTGAAGCAGAACCTCGGTATCGACTACTCTTTCCTCAACGGACTCGTAGCAGGTACGCTGGAGTTCTTCCACGAGAAGCGTTCAGACATCATGATCAACGCCAGCGGACGTTCCGTGCCATTCTACTTCGGTGCTGTCGCTCCGTATATGAACAAGGGTCGTACGAAGACCACGGGTTACGAGCTTGAGCTCCGCCTGAAGTACACCTTCGCCAACGGGCTTCATGCTTACGCCAACATGAATATGACTCACGCCAAGAACATCGTGCTTGAGCATGACGACGCAGAGCTCCTCCCGGCTTACCAGAAGAACGTAGGCTTCTCCATTGGTCAGGCTCACAGCTATATCGACAACGGGACGGCACAGTCCTGGGACGATGTCATAGCCATGACGCCTCATAACACCAACGACAACCAGAAGCTTCCCGGACAGTATATCATTACCGACTTCAACGGTGACGGCATCATAGACTCTAACGACAGTGCGCCATACGGTTATACGGGCACTCCACAGAACACGTACAACGCTTCCGTCGGTTTCGACTATAAAGGCTTCAGCTTCTACGCACAGTTCTACGGTGTCACAAACGTCAGCCGTTACGTGGCTTTCAACTCTCTTCCGAAACCATTCCTCCACACCGTGTTTGACGAGGGAGCATACTGGTCGCCACAGACTCCTGACGGCATCCCTTCGCTCCGTCTCAACTCTACTCCAAGCTATTATGAAGGCACCCGCTTCCTCTTCGACGGCTCGTTCTGGCGTCTGAAGAATGTTGAGGTTGCGTACACCTGGAATGGCGGCTGGATCAAGAAGCTCGGTCTCAATATGCTTAAGGTTTATGTCAACGGCAACAACCTCTTCCTTTGGACGGACATGCCTGACGACCGTGAGTCAAACTTCGCAGGAACAGGTCTCGCTTCACAGGGTGCTTATCCTACCATGAAGCGTATCAACTTCGGTCTTAAGTTCGAGTTGTAACATATATATATAATATACATTATTAATATTATGACAAATATCTTTTCAAAATATAAGTCTGTAGCAGCAGCATTGACACTTGGTTTCGCCATGACCGTGACGACCGGCTGTACTGACTACCTTGACAAGGCTCCGGAGTCTGACGTGTCTTCCGATGCCGCATTCAAGGATTTTATGAGTTTCCAGGGATTCACTGAGGAGCTTTACCTTTGTATGCCTGATTTCTCAAAGAGCTACTGGACGACATCATGGAACTGGGGTGAGGACGACATCATGGCAGTCGGCATAAATTACCACATGAGTTACAAAGTCGATCAGGGAGACTTCTGGGGATGGCAGCAAGAATTTGACGGATGGGGTGCCAGCTTCATGGATCAGGGCACCACCTTCGATCCTAACGACCGTTTCAAGAGAGGACTGTGGAAAGCCGCATGGTACGGCATACGCAAGGCCAATCTCGGTCTTGATAATATGGACCTCATGACTTCCGCCACTCAGGAAGAGCGCAACACGATAAAGGGACAGCTCCTCTTCTTCCGCGGCTGGCTCCACTTCCAGCTTATGCAGTATTTCGGCGGACTGCCATATATCGACCACGTCGTAGCAGCCGATCAGGCCATGACACTCCCTCGCGAGTCGTATCAGGCATGTGCCGACAAGGCTGCCAAAGACTTCCGTGAAGCTGCCGACCTTCTCCCTATCGACTGGGACAAGTCGCCTGTCGGCCGCAACACCATCGGCAAGAACGGTTTCCGCATCAATAAGATTACCGCTTTGGCATATCTCGGCAAGAACTACCTTTGGGCTGCTTCTCCTCTTATGAAGAATATTGATGAGAGGATGAACGTCCTCAACTCCAATGCCAGCACTTATGAGTATGATACAGACTATGCACAGAAAGCGGCAGAGGCTCTCGGAGAGCTCCTCACTCTTGTAGAGTCTGGTCAGACACAGTATAAGCTTGTAGACTTCGCCGACTATTCTGACCTCTTCTACACCTGGAACAAGAACATGTTGCCTCCGGGCTCTACAGAGAATATCCTCCGCGCCATAGCCAACGACGCATGGCAGAACTCACATTATGGAGTGTTTACAGAGTTCGGCGGACAGATACTCACCGGTGCCCAGTGCTTCTCTATGCCTACGGCAAACTACGTCAACTATTACGGCATGGCAAACGGTCTGCCTCTAACCGACCCGGAGTCAGGCTTCGATCCTACACACCCATGGAAAGACCGCGACCCGCGTTTCTATCATGACATCGTATATGACGGCGTAAAAGTCGTTGAGGGCACTATCGAACCGGAAGACAACCGCTACGCAAACCTCTATACCGGAGGTACATACCGCGACGATATCAACGAGAGCCGCACGGGTTACTTCCTCTATAAGTTCATACCTATGCTCGCAAACAACTACGATATGGGTAGTACTTACATGAAACTCTATATTGACGTGCCTTACCTCCGTCTTGCCGACTGCTACATCATGTATGCTGAAGCATGTGCTGCCGTTGGCGGAGCTACAGCGTCAGCGAAGTGTTCGCTCACCGCTGTCGACGCCATAAACAAGATACGCCAGCGCGCCGGAGTCTCTGACGTTGCCGCCAAGTTCACGGGCGACAAGGCGAAGTTCATGGATGAGGTGCGTCGAGAGCGTGCCGTAGAGCTTTCTTTCGAAGGACACCGTTTCAACGACCTCCGTCGTTGGCTCCTTCTTGACAAGGCTCCATACAATATCAAGACCTCGCAGGAGTTCATACGTGCCGGCAAGCTTGACCCACAGAACCCGCAGGACACTGAGGTTTCCGGCTGGAGTGAGAAACTAATACTCACACGCAACTTCACCCAGAAGCATTGGTGGCTGCCGTTAAAGAAGAAAGACACCAGTATCTATCCTGAACTCTTCCAGAACCCGGGATGGTAATAATGCAAAAGTTAAAGAATAAAGAAGAAAAACTTTATGAGCAATATAATTTCAAAATACAAAGGTATTCTTCCGCTTTCACTCTTCGCCCTGTTGGCACAGGGTGTGTCGGCACAAGAGACATCCGACACGAAGGCGGATACCGTCAATGTAGCTTTCCGCAAAGCTGCTGCTCGTGATGTCGTGTCGCCTGTCAGCAGTGTCAACGTGAGAGAGTTGATGGAGAAGAACTACAGCACCTACAGCCTTGACAATATGCAGGCTCTTGCTGCTGGCTACAACGGTCAGCTGTGGAATCAGGGTGAGGCACTCGTACTCATAGACGGTGTGCCACGTGACGCCAACAACGTCCTGCCGACAGAGATAGAGGAAATTACCTTCCTCAAAGGTGCTTCGGCTGTTGTCCTCTACGGCAGCCGCGCAGCGAAAGGTGTCATACTCATTACCACCAAGCGTGGAAAGAACGCTCCTCTCAAGGTCACCGCGCGTGCCAACTACACCATGGATGTGGCAAAGGCATACCCACAGTACCTCGACGGAGCACAGTATATGACACTATACAATCAGGCACTCCTCAACGACGGACTCTCTCCGAAGTTCACGGATGAGGAAATCTACAATACGGCGTCGGGACTGTACCCTTACCGTTATCCTAACCAGAAGTACTACACCTCTGACTACATCAACAAGACAAAGTCTCGCTACGACGTTACGGCAGAGTTTGAAGGCGGCGGCCAGTTCGCACAGTTCTATACAAACATCAGCTACTACCGCCAAGGGGATTACATAAACTTCGGAGAAGGCAAGAACAACTATATCGACCGTCTGAATATCCGCGGTAATATCGACCTTCAGCTCTCTGACTGGGCTTCAGGCTGGGTAAACGCCAACGCTACGTATTACAACCAGCACGGTGCCAACGCAGACTTCTGGAGAGCTGCTGCAAATCTCCGTCCGAACCGCGTCGCTCCGTTTATCCCTGTGTCGTGTATAGACCCGTCAGACGCAGCGTCACTCGCCTTGGTCCAGAACTCCAAAACCATTATCACCAACCCAGCAGGCCTTCCTGCCGGCGATTATTTCCTCGGAGCAACCCAGGAGGACCAGACAAACGTCTTTGCTGACATGTATGCTGCCGGCTACAACACTTGGACAAGCCGTCAGATGCAGTTCGACGCAGGAGTGAAACTCGACCTCGCATCCGTTCTCAAGGGACTGTCGTTCAAGACTCAGTTTGCTGTAGACTATAAGACATCTTACTCTACCTCGCTTAACGACAAGTACCCTACCTTCGGAGTCAGCTGGACACAGTTTGACGGAAGCGACATAGTCGGCAAGCTCACACAGTACGGAAAGTATGAGCATACGGGTATACTCAACTCAAGCAAATCAGCAGAGTTGCAGACCATAGCTTGGAACGGACAGTTCGACTATGTCAACAACTGGGACGAGCATAACCTCCACGCCACTCTCGTAGCTAACGGCTATCAGCAGACGATAAGCGGCGAGTATCATAAGGTAAGCAATGCCAACCTCGGTCTGCAGGCGTCTTACAACTATGCCCACAGATATTACGCCGACCTCGCACTGAACGCTGTTCACTCAGCCAAACTGCCAGAAGGCAACCGCGAGGCTCTCTCGCCGTCGCTCACTCTCGCATGGCGTCTCTCTGAGGAGGGCTTCATGAAGAATGTCGACTGGCTCAACGACCTTCGTCTTACAGCCGGATATACTATCCTCAATCAGGATCTGGACATTGCGGAATACTATATGTACAAGGATATCTTCACTTCTACAGGTACATGGTGGGGATGGTCTGATGCCAACAACTCTATCCAGACCGCTGACTCACAGCGCGGTGCCAACACAGAGCTGACATTCATAAAGCGTAAGGAGTTCAACGTAGGGCTCAACGCCGCTCTCCTCGACAACCGCCTCAAGCTTGCTGTCAACTACTACAACACCAAGACAGACGGTCTCCTCGCACAGCCTGACTACATTTATCCAAGCTATATGCACACCTATTGGCCTGTATCAACCTTCGTGCCATACATCAACTACGGTCAGAACCGCCGTCAAGGCATAGACTTCTCTCTTGCCTACGGCGACAAGGTTGGTGACTTCGCTTATGAGGTTCAGGCTTTCGGTCAGACTTATTCCACGAAAAACCTCCGCGTTGCAGAGAATGTGGAATATGACTATATGCGCAGCGAAGGCAAGGCTATTGACGCACTATGGGGTCTTGAGTGTCTCGGCTACTACAACTCTCAGGACGAGATTGACAACGCAGAGGCAAAGAGCTCCTTCGGTGAGTTGAAGCCAGGCGACCTGAAGTATAAGGATCAGAACGGCGACGGCGTTATCGACTCAAAGGACAATGTCGTAATAGGACGCTGGAGCGCGAAGTTCTCTGGCGGCATGAACATCACTCTCAAGTATAAGGGCTTCACTCTTTTCGCCATGCTCACAGGTCAGTTCGGAGGCAATGCCATAAAGAACGACTCATACAACTGGGTATATGGAGAGCGTAAATACAGCGACGTAGTACTCGGAGCATGGACAGAGGAGAAATACACCAACGGTGAGCCAATAACCTATCCTCGCCTCACTACACAGAGCAGTGACAACAACTTCAGAACCTCAGACTACTGGATGTACAAGACAGACCGCCTGGATCTCACACGTGTCCAGCTGACATACGACTTCAAGAAGAACCTCTTTGGTCCTAACGCATTCGTCAAGGGTCTGCAGGTTTACGCTAACGGAACCAGTCTCCTTACTATTGCCGGTGAGCGCAAGCAAATGGAACGTAACGTTGGTTCCGCTCCTCAGTCACGCAGCTTTACACTCGGTGCAAGGGTAGAGTTCTAAACCAGGAAAACAACTTAAAAAATATATTATGAACAATATAATATCAAAGTATAGGGTTGGGGCGGCAATGCTTGGACTTGCGCTCTCTGCAGGCCTTACAAGCTGTACGGACCTCTTTGAGCCAGCTATAGAGAACCATCTGGGTTTTGACTATGCTTTTGAACACCCGGACTATGCAGACAATATTCTCGGCAATGCTTATACCCGCCTGCCGAACGGGTCATACACATTCAATGATGTGGCTACGGACGACGCAGTGTCTAACGACCCTTCAAACAGCTATCGTAAGATTACCGGTACCGACAACTGGACATCCAGCAACAACCCGATAGAGACATGGCGTGACTGTCGTGCTGCCATACAGTACATTAACCTTTTCCTTGCCAATGTCGACAAGGTGAAATGGAACAGCGACGAGACGGTACGCGACATGTACCATCAGCGATACGTCGGAGAGGCAAGGGGGCTTCGTGCGCTCTTCATGTATTACCTCCTTCGTTCCCACGCAGGATATGACGCAGAGGGAAAGCTCCTCGGAGTGCCTATCGACATAGAGCCGACGACAATAGGCTCTGACTTCAACGCCTTAGAGGTACGCGCGTCTTATGCTGACTGCATGAAGCAGCTCATAGAAGACGCAGAAGAGGCGGTACGTGTATTGCCCGTTGACTATAAGGATACGAACAACGATACCGAGACAGTGAACTGCTTCGGAAAGACGTACACCGTAACAAAGGCTACGTATAACCGTGTCCTTGGTACAAACTTCGACGGACGCTTCTCAGGACGTATAGCACGTGCGTTGCTTGCACAGGCTACGCTTATGGCGGCGTCTCCTGCTTATGCCGACGGCAGTGGCGTGACATGGGAGAAGGCTGCACAGTATGCGAAGTCTATCCTCGACATCAACGGCGGTGTTGCAGGAATCGATGCCAAAGGCCTTGAATGGTATGCTGACCCTGACATGAAGAACCTCGAAGCTGCAGAGTGTCCTAAAGAGGTCCTCTGGCGTACAGAAAAGAGTACGAACAATACTCTTGAGTCATCCTACTATCCTCCTTCAATCTACGGCAAGGGTCGCATCAATCCGACCCAGAACCTCGTTGACGCCTTCCCTATGGCTAACGGCTATCCTATCTCTCACGACCTGAGCGGTTACGATGCTACAAGTCCTTATTCCGACAGAGACCCGCGTCTTGCCATGTACATAATTTTCAACGGTCAGAAGGCAGGTGCGACAAACGCAGTCATAAACACACAGGCTGACAACTCCGACAATCTTGACGGTCTTAACAAGGACGTGTCAAAGTCAACACGTACAGGTTACTACATGAAGAAACACCTGCGTCAGGACATCAACCTCGACCCGACAGTCAACAGCACTCAGATGCACTACACCGCTCGCATACGCTATACAGAGCTGTATCTTGACTATGCCGAGGCAGCCAATGAAGCTTACGGACCAAAGGGTGGCACAGGATATTCTGCGTACGACGTCATAAAGGCGATACGCCAGCGTGCCGGTCTCATGGACATCAACGGTGAGGACGGCTACCTTGAGGAGTGTGCTACGAGCAAGGAGAAGATGCGTGAGCTTATACGCAACGAGCGTCGTCTTGAGCTATGTTTTGAAGGAAACCGTTTCTGGGACCTCAGACGCTGGAAGGCTAACCTCAATGAGGAGGCAAAGGGCGTGAGCATAACCAATGAAGGTGCCGGAAAGAAGTACACATACGTCACCGTCGAGACGCGCCATTTCAAGGACAATGCTTACTACGGTCCTATTCCTTACGGACAGATTCTTAATTTCCCTACACTCGTTCAGAATGCAGGATGGTAAGAAACAATAAAATTGAATTTCAAAATACTATATTGATATGAATATGACATTCAGTAAAATAGCAACAGCGGTAATGGGACTGTCACTGGCGTTGGGTGTTACAACTTCCTGTTCCAATGGCGACTGGGAGGACAACCTGAAGGATGTTGTCGACCAGGGAGGCAATAACGGAAAGACTTCTGTATATTTCTCTATGCAGGCACCTATCCGTACCGTTACTCTCGGTAATGATGATGATGCTGTGAATGTTGACGATAACAATCATCAGTTCAAGCTCATGGCAACCCTCGGCGGTCTTTACAAGAACACTGTCGACCGTAAGATAAGTTACCAGATTGAGCCTTCTCTGCTTGAGGAGGGAACAGGAATGGAGGTCCTTCCGGCATCTCATTATACTCTTGAAGATCCGAGCACGCTGACCATTCCTGCCGGAAGTATTGCAGGAGGCACCGTTGTGAAGCTAACCGATGCGTTCTTCAACGATCCGAAGTCCGTCACGACTCACTATGTTCTGCCTGTACGTCTGCTTTCTGCGCAGAATGTCGACACCATACTTCAGAAGCAGAACTATCAGCTGATTTGCGTGAAGTTCAAGAACCAGTACACAGGTTTATATTGCAAGACGGGAACGTCGAACGTTCAGGGTGGCAAGAGCCTGACCCACAAGAATGAGGATGCCCTCGACAACATCGTCTCTTTATCCTACACTTCCAGCGAGGCTGTATTCAGTTATCCTGTCAAGGAATGGAGATATGACGCTAAATCCGACTCTTGGAGTCAGATTGACGTTACAGCAAGCATCTCGCTCACTCTGCAGTTCTCCAACGACGGCAACTGTCAGGTTCTTCAGGATGGCAAGGCTATTGGTACGGGTACTTTCACTCCACGTGGCATTAAGGACTTCAGCGACAAAAACCGTATGGCAGACTGTCTGAAACTTAAGTTCACCGCAACAACTACAACAAATGCCGGCGACGCAGACCATCAGAAAACCTGGACCATTGACTGCGACTACGTCATGACAATGATGTCGCGCAACAATAAGCTTGAGTCCTGGAAGTAATTTCGTAACTCAAATTAACGAAAAAGGCTTATTATTATGAGAATAAATAAATATTATATTCCTGCATTGCTTAGTCCGCTCATGTTGGTGGGCTGTGCAGACTGGGACGAGTGGACTTATGATGTTGAGAAGCCTCAGACAATATCACAGTATGAGTACCTCAACGACTATGCTCCACTGAAGGAGAACCTTGACCGTAATGCTCACCCGAACTTCAAGGTTGGAGGAGCATTGAGTGTCAGTGACTTTAATGAAAAGGGTGCTTTATATCGTCTTGCCGCTCACAACTTCGACGAGGTGGTTGCAGGCAATGCCATGAAGATGGCATCGTGTGTCGACGACCAGGGTACCATGGACTTCGGAAATGTCTCTACTTTCGTGAGAACAGCGGAAGAGACGAATCTCACCGTCTTCGGACACACCCTCGCATGGCATGAGCAGCAACCTGTCAAGTGGCTTGACAAACTCCTCAAGGACAAGGAACTCGACATTGATCCAAATCAGAAGATAGAGCGTGAGGTTAAGACACAGAGCTTTGCTGGTCTGAGCAAGTTCCCGTTCTTCGTCATGGGTTATGAGCCTCAAATTATTGACGGCGTGCTTACAAGTAATTGCCCTGACTGGCATCAGTATTTCGTAATTGACGGTCTGTCTGGTTTGGAAGAGGGACAGTCATATAAGGTCACTGCCATGATTCGTGCCTCTAAAGAGCATACGCTGAATGTGCAGTTCGGAAACTGGGGAAATCTCACAGAGGCAAAGATGAAGATAGGTACAGAATGGAAGGAGACTTCTGTAGAATTTATCTGTCCTCCAGTGACAAGCGGCTTCTCTGTTTTCCAGCCAGGTGCCTTTGACGGCACGATAGAGATTCAGTGGGTGAAGGTGTCAAAGCTTGAGACTCCTGCCATGGAGGTTGAGACAGAGGTGAAGCATCATACATATACCGATGGTCCTTTCCCTTATTACCAAATGGGCTGTGCTCCAGACGTCATTGACGGTGCGATACACTTCATTCCAACAGGAGACTGGTCACAGTTCTTCTGTCTCCCTGGTGGAGAAAACCCTCTCTCGCCGGGTGAATATGTTGTGTATGTGGAAATAAAATCTTCAAAGGCAGGCAGCATAAAGCTCACCGTGCAGAACGGATGGGGTGGAACTGCTGAGAACTTCACAGGAAGTGTAGCACTTAAAGAAGGCTGGACAACGTCAAGTTTCCGTATGAAACTCGAACAGGGCGGCAACTATGATATGATTCTGAAGCCAGAGACCTTTGACGCTATCCTTGACCTCAAGTCTATAACAATCAATAAGCTTGTCAAGATGAACTCCATCCCTCTCACTCCTGAGGAGAAGAAGGATACTCTTGTTTGGGCTATGAACAAATGGGTAAGCGGAATGATGCATGCTACAGAAGGAAAAGTTGTTGCATGGGATCTTATCAACGAGGCTATATCCGGTGGAGGAAACGTAAACGGTTTCTACGCATTGCAGTCAGCACAGACTGCTAATCCTGACGAGGTGGCAAACAAATTCTTCTGGCAAGACTATTTCGGAGCAGAGGAATATGGTCCTATCGTAGAGAAAGCTGCACGTGACGCTTTCGCTGCTGTAGAGGGAGCAAATCCTTCTGACCTCAAGCTCTTCATCAACGATTATAATCTTGAGTCAGACTGGGACGGCAACAAGAAGCTGAAGTCTCTCGTATATTGGATTGGCGTTTGGGAGAAGAAAGGTCAGGAACTTGGTTGGAACACCAAGATTGACGGTATCGGAAGCCAGATGCACATCAGTTATTATGAGAATCCACAGATTCAGGAGAGCAAGAAGAACGCTATCGTCAACATGCTTAAGCTCATGTCAGAGACAGGAAAACTCGTACGTATCTCGGAGCTTGACATGGGATATATAGACGCTGACGGCAAGACTCTTACTGCTAAGCAGATAGAAGCTCTTCCTCTTGAGGAGCGCATTGCCAAGGAGAAGGCGATGGCTGAATACTATCAGTGGATTATCCAGAAGTACTTTGAGATTGTTCCTGCAGCGCAGCAGTACGGCATAACGCAGTGGTGTATCACTGATGCTCCGGCAGAAAGCGGATGGCGTAAGGGAGAGCCTGTAGGTCTCTGGAACTTAAACTACCAACGTAAGCCTGCTTACGCTGGATTTGCTAACGGCCTTATGGGTAAATAAATAATTTTTTGGTATTTAGGTTTTATAGGTACACAATAGTACATTAAAAACAGTGCGGGAACGATGTCGTGAGATATCGTTCCCGTTTTGTTTTCGTCTCTGCGTTTTTGAGGTGTTTATTAGATAATTCAGCCGTTGCAACAGCGTGAGATCATGATGCCTCGCATCATGACATACTCCTGTGCCTCATTGTCTGCATCCTTGCCGTGTCATTCTTATCGGTTATGGATTAGTGCCAAACGATTAATGATTTCAGGACAATGACCAGTCAAAAATACTTTTTTCTTGAAGTTACCTTCATAGCTTTCTGAAGACATAATGGTGGAATTTTATTGGTTTTCCTTTCTTTTTGATTTCTTATTCCCCTCTGAGAATGCAAAAAAAACAACCAATAATACTTTTCCGGGTAAATACTCAATTCTCAAACACCCTAAAATAACGTTTGTCGGGCATAAAATCCCGTATTTTCCGAGGAAATTTTCCATGGACGTACGTCCTAGGATGCTTGGTCGTACGTTCAAAGGGTGTCAGGACGTACGGCGTTAGGGTGTCAGGACGTACGACATAGTGTGTCTGGTCGTACGTCCATAGAATCTTTGAACGGAAATGAACGGATGGCTTAGTCTTAGATTGCACAAAACGGACATAATGTGCATTATTATGCGCTAAATTCCCTTTCAGAATCACATTTTTTTGAGTGCGTTTTTTAAATATCATTGTGGCACATAATATACTTTTTTTGTGACGTTTTGCGTTCTATATCAATCACAATTACCCAATCCATAATAATTAACCCAAGTTTGATACTCAAAAATTATTTTCAACGATTTTTATCCCATTTGA
>CALZUQ010000002.1 GCA_945829425.1 uncultured bacterium
CAGCTGTGAGTTGAAGCTTACATTATAAAAATAATTTTGATCACTTACTTATCATTACTGATATTGTATGCATCAATATTTATTTTATTTTACTACGCAAGTATTCTTTATAATAAAGGAGCATTGGCATCAAAATCCAAAGTTACAATTAAGACTTTAATAAGGTGGATAAAAACAAGTTATCCATAATCATTTGCAACAAAAATATATACAATAATCTTTGAAATATAAACCTATGAGATTTGTATTTTTAGCATTCTTTTCTGTTTGCGCTTGTTCGCTTTCTTTCGGGCAAGGTACTATTAGTGGAAAAGTTTTTGATGAAGACTTGAAAGAAATAGTTTCCATGCCTGTATATCTGTTTAGCCAAGGAGACAGCAGTAATGTACAAAAAGTATTTACTGATGAAGAAGGACGTTACTGTTTCAGAAATGTTCCGAAAGGCAGGTTTTTCATTAAAGCGTCATGGTTTGGATGCAGTTCACCTAAGAAGAAAATAATAATGTTTGATGGTTCGCATATCACAGCAGACATTAATATCTACAGAAGCATACAGTTGCCTGAAGTGGTGGCTCTTTCAAACAGTATTACTTTTAACGGTGATACGACGACATATAGAGTGAGTCGCTTTGTTTCAGGCAAAGAAAGCAATCTGAAAGAGATCCTTGACCGTTTGCCTAATATCTGTGTGGATGAGAGTACGAAATCAATAACAGCTAACGGAAGGCATATAAACCGTGTTTTATTGGAAGGATGTGACTTGTTTCAAGGCAACACTTCGATACCTCTTGACAATCTGACTGCGGAAGGAGTTAAGAAAATAGAAATCATAGACAACTATTCAGAGTATAACATCTATGAGGGGTTCAAAACCACAAACGAGACAGTCCTTAACATTGGTATGGATGAAAAATCCAGAAATGACATAAAGGGTGAAATAGAAAGCAGCGGAGGTCTTATGAATAAATACAGCATTCGAAATTCTGTACTGTACATTGGAAAGAAAACGATGTATTCAGGCATTTTTGCAAGTAATAACACAGGAAGTCGTCTGCTTATGTTCCAAGACCTTATTCGCAATAGCGGAGGTTTAGGAAATCTTCTGGTCGGTGACAACCCTATGGGTGAACTTACCAAAACGGTAGAGACGTATTCAGTCTTTACAAGTAGCCGTAAGGACATTGCCAAGAGAGGGAATGGCATGGTGACGTTGAATGTCTCGACAATCCCCAACCGCAATGTCAAGCTATACTTCGGCGGCATTTACGGTTACGACCATTACCGTTCTTCCAGAACAAACAGCTATAGCTATCTTTCCGGCCTGCAATATTCTGAGGAAAGTAATGAAAACAGCCACCAGCATAACGGATTGCTGAATTTCAAATTATCATATATGCCTAATAATAGTCTTAATTTTGAATATTCTGCTAATGTGATTGTTGCCAAGCAAGACAAATGGAGTGACAATGTCATGATGGATATAAACGACATCGCATATTCAACAACACCAATGACATTACATGTTGAAAACAGCATGACTCTCGCTAAACGTTTCGTAAACAATATTTTCAATATTTCAATACGGCATTCTGAGAGGCAAGACAAGGAACTGGCCGCTTTCGAGTCAACGCATTCTTATTTCCCTATCTCTTTTGGGCTTGACAATTCGTATGAGAGCGAATATATGAACAGGGATAGAGAATATTCAGTACAGATAAGTTATCTTCATAAAATATCCCAGAATTATTTCCTTCGGCTAACAGTCAATGGAGAAGAGGACAAACAGTATTTTACGACTCGACTTGCACAATCTGGTTTTGCTGACGCTTATGATAATGATTTGCACATTAACTACGTCACTTGTTATGGAGATGTGATGTTAGGAAAGGACAGCGGAAAACTGGGTTTCTCACTAAAGATGCGTTATCTTCTCTATAATGCCCACACCAACATCAAGCGCAGTTTTAGGCAGACAAACGCCAGTTCTCTTTCTCCGCTGTTAGAAGTAAAGTATAAGTTCACGCCATTTCACCACCTAATGGTTAAATACGAATATAGCATGAAAAAGAATGCCATAGGCAACCTGATTGACGGACAGTGGGTTAAATCATACAATAAAGTGGTATATAGCTGTGTCGACAGGTTGTATTCTCCTTTTCATATACTCTCGTTGTCTCACCTGCTGTCTTTGCAATACATAGGACTTAACATAATGAATATTGCATCCTTTGAAGAAGTAAAAGCCCCTGTTATCGACAACTTTTCTCAAGAGGGATATATCAGCAAGATAATGAAGATGCAGGGATCTCGTGAAAAGTCGTTATCGTTAATGTCAATGGTAGAGTACAAATTCATTAATTTCCCTCTGAACGTAAGATGTAAGATAAACTACAATCATACGTATACGCCTTTGTGTTATAATGAAACGCTTTATGATGCGAAGTCAAACATCCTTATGTTGATGTTCCAACTAATCACCTTCAACAAGAAAGGATTTAATGGCGAATTGAAATGGCAGTATTATAATCAAGGCTGTGCAGGAATACCAATAAAAAATCGTCTTAACACAAACGATATTACGGGAAAGGTCTCTTGGCAGAATAAAAAGATTTATGCATGTATAGATGCAGGATTAAAGACATACGACATGTGCCATACTTTTTCAAGGAACATGTATTATGGTTTTGAAATTAGATATGATTTAACGGAAAAAGTTGCGGTGAAACTTAATGGAGTAGATGTAACACATCTAAAAGAAAACAAACAGATGATGGGTAAAAACACGTCGTATTGTACTACAAATACCCTCACATCAAATATGCCTGGCCATATAATGGCTGGTATATCTATAAAATATTAAGAGGAGATAAAATCCCCGAAGCCAAAATGTCTCATAATAAATGAATATTTGGACTCTTTGGTTTGTGCATATGTCAGACATATGAGTTCTCGTCACAATTATTAAATAAGTATAAATAGAAACAAAAATCAAGGAAAAGTATGAGAAAAGCTATTTTTGTTATGTTCTCGGTTTTACAGATGAGCATAATGTCGGCACAAGAACTGACTGTAATATATAAGGCAGTTTATAATACGGCTTCGCCACAACTGTTCGCTGAAGCCGGTTTGTCAGAAGAAATGCGTGCTAGTCTTGCCTCGGCATATAAGGATGTGGTGATGACCTATCAGCTTTGCATAAGAGGTACAGAAAGTGAGTTTCGTTTGGTGCCCGGAAAAGGCAAGCAGGAAATATCTTTCATGGGACAGACAATAGATGTTAATGCAGCGGCATACGCTCAAGCACAAAATTATACCTACAAGAATCATGCCGAAGGTGTCATCCTTGACAAGACAGAGGCTTTTGGCAAAAAAGTCATTGTCATAGACAGCATACGTTCTGAACGTTTTACTGTCGTTCATAATGAAAAGAAGGACATCTTAGGGTTCGAGTGTTTAAAAGCAAATTCAGCCGACAAAAAGACTACGGTGTGGTTTTCACCGTATATTCCTGTAAAAAACGAGCCCATAGCCAGTGGGCTCGACGGATTGATCTTACAATTCGATAACGGTCAGCAGGTTTTTACTGCAATTGATATTGTGGACACAGTCAACATAAAAATTGCACGACCCGAAGGAGAGAAATTGGTGTCACGGGAAGAATTTTCAAAGTCAGTAAAAAGAAGAATAGATATGATGAAGAGAAGATAAGTATGGCAGTTGTTATGTTATACTAAACAATCAAAGCCCCCAGATGAACAGGGTCGAGTAAAGCGAGGGAGAAACGCCCTCGCTTTACTCGACCTATGACCCATTTTGACTTTTAACGCCTCCTGGGGGCATGTTTTAACTTGCATAGGTTCATTCTGAAAGCAATTTCCTCATTTCCTCCATGCCAGGGAGTGACTTGCGCATTCTTTCATCCATATCATCGGCTGTCTTGTAGGTTACCACAGGCATCGTCTGAATGAAATTGTTAGTGGCAGATTGCTGTTGCTTGTAGAGTCCGCTTTTCAAACGGTCACGAAGGTCATACTTGTCCCATTTGTGGAGCACCGTCTGGTGGATATAGAAAAGCACTTCATGGATGTCCTTGGTTTTATCTAAGATTTCCGTGTGATGAGAGAAACTTATGCTTAGGAACTCCTCCCTGTTTATTTCGCCCGCCAATGGCGACCATTTTTGGAGCGCAAAGCTGTCAATATCTATAGTAGTGTTGTTTTCAGCTATTTGTAAATCGACCGCCAATGGCGGGCGATTTATATATTGACACCAAAACTCATAGAACGTCCTCATTTTCTTTATACTTGTTGCCGAAAACCCTCTCAGGCCAGGCAGTTCCCTGCGGAGTTGCTCGCTGATACGTTCAATGGCACCTGTGCCCCATGTGCCTTCACGCGAATTAGCTGACACATAACATCCTATGCCGAAGTAAAAGCGACAGTTGCTCTCCTGTCACCAACTTGGCTGCACGGTATTGACTTTGCAGAATAGCCTGCTTGATAGTGCTAACCGCATTTCTATATTTGCTTATGTTTTCTTCCATTGTATATATTATAGGTGGGTTCTATTAATTCCCGCCGTCTAAATGTTATTAATTATGGGTTGACGTTTTGTCATCTTTCCGTTTCTCTCTGGCGCATACTGCCAGTTTTCTCAGTCACGATGCCCGCATCGCTCCTTCTAAAACTGACACTCTGCTCTCAGAGATAAATCGGAAATCTGACAAAGCGAATTAATAGAACCCACCTATATATAGTCACTCTTGCTACTCAGAGGTACCTGTTCGTGTGACCCATTGTATCAGTAAGCTACAGTTCTTTGAGCAGTTCGATCATTTCCTCACGGCTCATGGCAGCGCTGACGTCGCCTCCTTCGAGCAATGCGTCCGCCATGTTTTTCTTTGTCTGGTGTAGTGCTATGATTTTCTCCTCGATGGTGTTGGCAGCAATGATGCGGTACACCGTGACGGGTTTCTGCTGCCCTATGCGGTATGCGCGGTCGCTCGCCTGCTCTTCTATGGCAGGGTTCCACCATGGGTCAAGGTGTATGACATAGTCGGCGGCGGTGAGGTTCAGCCCCAGTCCTCCTGCTTTCAGACTTATGAGGAATAGCGGCATGTCGCCGTGCTGGAACTCCTCGACAAGGCGTATGCGCTCCTTGGCAGGTGTGGCACCGTCAAGATACAGGTATTCTATGCCCCTTTTGTCCAGTTCTTCCCTTACCAACGCCAGGTGTGAGGTGAACTGGCTGAACACCAAGGCGCGGTGGTGGTTGGAGCGTAGGTTCTCCGTAAGTTCCAGGAAGCTGTTGAGCTTCGACGACTCTATCCGCATACCTTTCTCCACCAAGCGGGCGTTGCATGCCGCCTGTCTCAGGCGGGTGATTTCTGCCAGCGCCTGCATGGCCGTGGCGTTCTGCCCCTCTATGTTTGCCAGTGCCCTCTGGCGCAGGGTGTCGTAGAACGCCCACTCCTCTTCCGAGAGGTCTACCCTCAACGTAATCTCCGTCTTCTCAGGCAGTTCGTTGAGGACATCGTTTTTCGTGCGTCGCAGTATGAACGGCGTGATGAGCCTTTTCAGCAGCCTCTGCCGTTCCTTGTTGTTGTCGCGCTCTATGGGGAGGAGGAAACGTTCGGTAAACTCCTGGAAGGAACCCAAGAGGTTAGGGTTGGCGAACTGCATGAGGTTCCACAGCTCGCTGACGTGGTTCTGCAACGGTGTTCCTGTCAGCAGCAGACGGAAGTCAGAGCTGAGAGTCATTGCCGTCTTCGACATCTTCGTCTCCTTGTTCTTTATGGTATGCGCCTCGTCGAGGACTATGGTGTGCCATTTTCGGGAGCAGAGCAGCTCCTCCTCCGTAATCAGCAATCCGTATGTCGTGACCACCACGTCGAAAGCCTTCGCCTCGTCGACCATGCGTCTGCGGTCGTCGCCGGCACGGTTGAGGAGAAGGATATTCAGTTCTGGCGCGAAGCGTGCCGCCTCCTCTTTCCAGTTGAGTATCAGCGATGTCGGTACTATGACGAGTTGTGCTCCTCCCTTTGCCCTGCTCAGCAGCAGCGTCAGTGTCTGCACCGTTTTTCCCAATCCCATATCGTCTGCGAGCAAAGCTCCCGCTCCCCACATTGCCAGTCGTGACATCCATACGTAGCCCTCTTTCTGGTAGCTGCGGAGGTCAGCCTGTATGTTCTTCGGAACCCTTATGTCCGTCTCCTGCGCCTCTCTTATGCGTCCAAGGAGAGTGGTGAACGTCTTGTCCGTCTTTATGTCCATGCCGCAGTCGACGAGCTGCTCCAGCTGTGGCGCGTTGAACGTAGAGACACGCATGGTGCTGCGGTTTCGCGACGCCATTCTGCTGATGGTCTCTATATGCCTTCGGAGCTCGTTGCTTATTCTGACATACTCCTCGTCGCCAATGCGTATGAAGTTACCCTTTGCCTCTTCTATCCGCTCCATGATGTCGGCAATCTTCATCCTCGTCTTGTCGCTTATAGCCACGTCGCCATTCAGTTCGAACCAGCTCGCAGCACTGTTGATGGAGAGATGGAACGCCGAAGGCTGCAAGGGGGCGTAGCTCACCCTGAAGCGTTCTCCCTCCGGCCATTCCGTCACGCAGATGCCGTCCATATCCCTCAGACGGTCTAAGAGTTCGAGACATTCTTCTGGCATCAGCGTCCAGGAGTTCTCCACGTAGCTGTCCTCCTCATAGTCCACCATCAAGGCTCTCACCGCGTCGCTGTTCTCTTTCTCCTTCTTCAGGTTACGTTTTGTCTGCACCTGTTTCCCGTCTATGGCAGTGCTGATGACCTGCATTCCCTTGCCGGGCTTGCATACCGGAGGCACCTTTCCGAACGGTCTCACCATTATTGAGCATCGTATGTTGTCGCCGGACGGTTGCAGCTGCACCACCGTTTCCGGGTGTGCCTTCTTTGATGCTATGCTCTCGCTGTCCTTCAGCAGGTCGCTCATGACAATCATCGTGCCGCTGAGAGCCTCCAGGAGTCGTGTCAGCTTCTCTTTCGCCTCCTTGGGTATGCTTACCTGCTTCAGTCCCTCTATGGTACGTTTCATGTTGGCGTCGACCTTCACCACCTTTATGCCCTGTCCCTTCTGATGGGATATGCAGTAGCCCTGCTCCAGGTTGTCGGTGTCTATGTCAGAGTGAATCTTGTATTTGTCGCCTTTAAGGCTTACGAAGAGCTGCGGCTTGTCTGCCACCACGTCGATGTGACGTCCTGTCTGAGCGTCGAAGACATACGGATGTCCCACAAGTGCCGCCAGCGCCTTGTTGCCCTCCAGTTCGTATGTCACTCCGCCATACCACCCGTATGAATAGCATGTGACACATGCCGCAACGATCTTGTCCTCCGGCTCCATGCCCTCCGTCTTTCCTTTCGAGAAATTCTCCAACGACACGTTGCGTCCTGCCGTCCAGTTTATGCCGTCCTTGCTCTTCTGCAGGACGGGGGTTACGGTGTTGTGGTATGTATCTACCTTATATATAATGCGTGTATGGCTCGCCTTCTTCACGGGTGTGTTTCCCTGTGCGTTCCCTTTGTTGTATAATACCAGCAGTTCTTCAAGCTTTATCTCCCATTCCGGCCTCTCGATATATTGTGGCATGGTAGGGTGCATCCCCGTTGTTTTCCGCAGCTCGTCTTTTTCCTCCTGCAGTTCTGGCAGCACGTCCGACAGCTCCATCTTCAGCAATGTGGAGTTCATCTCCAGAACCTTCTTTACCCAGACGTCCCTGTTCACCACGTTGTCCAGCTTGTAATGTTTCGCTACCAGGAGCAGCAGTGCTGAGGCGACGGGGCGGCTGGCAGGCAAATAGCCCAACGTCATGGAGAGGGACCTTTTCTCACCTTTGGCAATCTTCAGTATGGCTTCTACGGCAGGGAGTCCGGCGTAAGACAACTCTTCCGACTTCAGCAGCACGTCAATCTTCGTCCTTGCCGTATTCTGCGTACTGTTGACAATGGCTACGGCATAGTAGAAATTGAATATGTCGTATTGGAAAAGCTTCTTCTTTGTACCCCGCAGTGCAGCTGCGAACGTCTTGAACGCTTTGTCATAGTCGCCCTGCTGAAGAAAAGCCACTGCTTCGTAACACTGCGTGAGACGGGGGTCGCCCTTTGTCGTGCGTGCTCCTTCCTTGAGGTTGCCCTTTCTTATGAAGGCGTCATATACGCCTATCATGTTCTTCATCTGCCTCCTCGTCTCTGCAGGTACTATATCGTTGTCCGTGATGACCTTCCGCATGATATTGACAGTGTCGTCAGTGAAATGAAATCGTTTGAGGTCGTAGTAGTATTGTTCAAGGAAGTTCTCGTGGAAGGAGACGGCGAGCACCTCCAGAACGGGAAGCAGCGTCTCCTCGTTCCTCAGTTTCGGCAGCAGGTCGTGGCAGAAAGCTTTTCTTGAATAATAATGTGACCGGGTGAGCAAAGGTGTCAGCAGATAGTAGAAAGTCTCGTTGTTGAAAAAGGCATTGACGGCTTCCGAGAAGGAGATGTTCAGGTCATCGAAGTAATATAAGCTTATGACGGCTTTGGCTTTCATATCCTGATATGTCTTCACATCCATTTCACGTATGATTTTCAGCCATGCCTTCGGCTCCATGCTGTAATAATATGTCGAAATTAGTTTTTCGCCAGAAACCATGCCGGCTTGCGTCAACGGAGTGAGAAGGACGTCGGCGTTTTTTATCTTTAAGCCCAACGTCCTTGCCATGCTGAGGATTTCTCCTTTTGAAATTTTTGTGCAACAGACAGCCCATAGCTGGAGCATGGGGTAGTATTTGAGGTAAACGTCTTTTTCCATAAGTTTTAGAATGATGTGGGACGTGAGGGAGGTAAACGGCTGGGAGGTTTTCTCCGCACGCTACGTGTATTATTATAAGGCGTAAAACAAAAAAGGAAGACCGAAGTCTTCCTTTATGCGCTTCAAGATGGGCTTGAACCAACGACCCCCTGATTAACAGTCAGGTGCTCTAACCAACTGAGCTATTGAAGCATTTTTCTTTGTGTGTATGTAATCATTTCCTGATTGCGTGTGCAAAGGTACGACGTTTTTTTTTTCTGTGCAAATATTTTCCTGTTTTTTTTCAGGAAAAATGAAAAAAAAGATGAAAAAAGCACTTTTTCCTGTATTTATACCTCTTTATTATAGAAAAATACGTATCTTTGCACTTCGTATTACATTACTCGGCGAAGATCGGGCGAAAAAGGCTTCCCCGTCTACACCGTCTCTTAAAAAAGAAATTATTTATGAGAAAGATATTGTTTATGTTGTGCCTTGCACTGTCGGCAGGCACCTATGGTCAAGACAAGGTGAACCACAACCTTGAGGTGGCGAAACAGATGGAGATATTCTCTTCCATATACCGTTACCTTGACATGATGTATGTAGATACGCTCAACGTGAAGGACGTCGTGGAGAGTGGCATACGTGGTATGCTCGGCTCTTTAGACCCTTATACGGAGTATTACCCTCCTACAGACCGTAAGGAGCTGAAAAGCATGATTACGGGAAAGTACGGCGGAATAGGTGCTGTGGTGACATATAGGGTGAGGGACGGCTACTGCGTCATCTCAGAACCCTATTACGCCATGCCGGCACAAGAGGCGGGGCTCAGGAAGGGTGATGCCATTCTCGCCATTGACGGCGAGGACATGAAGGGCAAGGAGCTCTCGTATGTCACGGAGCATCTCCGTGGCGATGCCGGGACGAGCTTCATGCTGAAATATCAGCGTCCGGGCGAGAAAAAGGCGCAGACGGTGAAGATCACGCGCAGGACGATACAGACTCCGGCACTGCCTTATTACGGCATGGCAAACGACTCGGTGGGGTATATCAACCTCAACCAGTTTACCGAAGACTGCTCCAAGCTGGTGCGCAACGCTGTCATATCGCTGAAGCAGAGAGGCATGACGGCCTTGGTGCTCGACCTCCGTTCGAATACCGGCGGCTCGCTGACGGAGGCGGTAGAGATCCTCAACCTCTTCCTGCCGAAAGACATGACGCTTGTGAAGACACGCGGAAAACTCGTGAAGGCAAACCATGACTACAAGACCACGAAGCTGCCTATAGACACCGTCATGCCTATCGTGACGCTTGTAGGAGGCATGACGGCCTCGGCATCGGAGATTACCTGCGGCACATTGCAGGACCTCGACCGTGGTGTGGTTCTCGGCACGAAGACCTATGGCAAGGGTCTTGTGCAGACACCTCTCGACCTGCCTTATAACGCTAACCTGAAGCTTACTACGGCACATTATTATATTCCCTCGGGACGTTGCGTCCAGGCGATACAATATAAGAGGGGAAAGAACGAGGTCGTGGCGGACTCCCTGAAGAAGGAGTTCCTCACACGCAACGGAAGGACGGTGAAGGACGGCGGCGGCATCATGCCAGACATCATCGTGCAGCCAGACACCATGCCTAACGTGGTGTATTACCTCCACAGCGCGGCAGACTCTACGTCGACACTCCTCGACTATGTCGTGGATTATGTCGCAAAGCACGACACCATTGCTCCGGCACGCTCTTTCGTCGTTTCCGACGCCGATTATGAGGAATTCAAGCAAAGAGCCATAGCTGCCGGTTTCCAGTATGACCGTGAGAGCAGTCGTTTCCTCAAGCAGCTCAAGGAGGTGGCGAAGTTTGAGGGATATTACGAGCGGGCAAAGGGTGAGTTTGACGCTTTGGAGAAGAAACTCGCCCATGACCTCGCCGTGGAGCTGGACTATCATAAGGAAGCGGTGAAGCAGGCCATAACGGCTGACATCGTGCCGTGTTACTACTATCAGAGCGGAACGATAGAGAACTCCCTGCAGTTTGACAAGCAGATGAATGAAGCGCTGAAACTACTCGCAGACAAGGAGAGGTACAGGGCTATTCTGTCTAAACCTTGACGTTTTTAATTTATAATTTATAATTTATAATTTGGAAGTTACCCCTTGAAACCTGAAACCCTTAAAAAACCTTGACCTTGACCTTAACCTTAACGATAAACTCTGAAACCTGAAACCCTTGAAACCTGAAACCTGAAACCTTGACTTCATCACTAACCTAAACACTACGATAACGTTTTTCAAAAACGACCAGTACGTTTGGAAGCTCAGGTTTTCAGGGCGTTTACTTCAAAACATACAGATTGAAAAACCGCTGGCTTTTGGCAAAGAAGCAAAAGTCAGCGGTTTATATTTTTTTCGGCAGGAAGCTTGTCCGTACGCCATGGCGTAGGTTGGCATTCCCGCGTTTCTGTCGTGTTACGTCTTACAGCAACGCCTGTATCTCTGCGTCGATATCCTTTACGTCAATGTCGCGCTTTACCGGAGAGCATTCACGGTTGAGGAGGAAGAAGGTTGGTATCACCTGCACGTTGTATGTGCTGAGCGATGAGCCTGTATTGTCATATACAGATACCCAAGGCAGCGCGGCCACCGATGTCTTCCAGAAATGCTCGTTAGAACCTACCGCCACCTGGTATATCTCCAGTCCTTGTGCGTGATATTTGTTGTATATGCTTCTCAGCTGCATGATGCGCTCTGTCGACTCCTTTGCCTCGAAAGAATGGAAGTCGAGCAGCACCACCTTCCCTTTCATTTCCGAAAGCTTGCGCACCACGCCTTTG
Organism: uncultured bacterium; assembly: GCA_945829425.1. Lineage (GTDB taxonomy): Bacteria > Bacteroidota > Bacteroidia > Bacteroidales > Bacteroidaceae > Prevotella. Next base: position 11,638 of record CALZUQ010000002.1, read on the forward strand.
TTGTCGGTAAGCGTGAGGTCTATGACACTTGTGGTATGCACCTTGCTGGCATCTATCTCCATGCCGTTGTTGCTGTCCACGATGCGCATGGTCTTCATGCCCTCAAGTGCTATGTTGTGAAGGTTTGTGCCACGTTCTGACTCCGGATAGAATGTGTCCCACGATGTCGCCACGGCAGCGAACATCTTTATGTCTTCACGGTTTTCGCGAGGATTGAATATCAGTCGTGCACCGAGTGTCTGGAAGAGAGCGAAGTATGAGTACGCCTTCATAGGTTCTTTTATGATATAGTCCCTTTTCACCTCTTCCTTATACTGCTCAATGACCTTCGTTACGGAGTCGGCAGAAGCCTGATAGTTTAGTCCCGGGCTTTGCATGATGGCTATGCATCTGTTTTGCAACGCTATCTGTTTATATGTCAGCTCCTGTATCTTCTTACAGTTCTCAGAGCCTTCGACATCGTATTTCCATGACATCTCAGGGTATCTCGCCTTTACCGTCACCGTCTCTGTAGAGTCAGAGGAAAGGTTTATGATCTGGCCGTCGATGCGCAGACGGTAGAACTCCGGTGCTTGGTGTGCCTTGTCGGAGAAGGTGAAGGAGCCGTCGTCGCCGAGTTTCGTTGAGTCGAGCACTACAGGACCTTCGAGAGAGATATTCTCGAAATAGAGTATGGAGTCTTTGGCGTTGGTTATCTCGCCAACAACTGTGAACTTGTTTTCGTTGCAGCTCTCCAGGAGCAATGCCATTGCCATGGCAGAAAATGAAAGGATGTATTTACTTTTCATATAGTTAAAGGTGGTTTTCGTATGGTTTATGCCATTCTTTCCGTAAGCGTGGCTTGCGTGATCTTGCCATTGCTTATGGCTACGTTCTTGTTATTATTTGGATTACCGCAGTAATCAGCAGAACATTACTAAGGTGCAAAAGTACATATTTTTTTCTATATGACCAAATTTTCTTACATCTTTCAACCTTTTTGTCAGCAATATCGCCATATTGCCTTATGGCTACGCCTTCAGCGTAAAGCGTATGGTCAGTCCGCCTCCGGGTGTCGTCTCTGCAGCGCATGAGCCTCCGTGTGCTATTATTGCGTTTTTCACTATGGCGAGTCCGAGTCCTGTCCCTCCGAGTTTCCTCGACCTTCCCTTGTCGACGCGGTAGAAACGTTCGAAGAGACGGCAGAGATGCTGCACCTCTACGCCGCATCCGTTGTCGCTGAAAGTGAAGAGGAAATAGTTTTCCCCGCTGTCACTATTTCCGTCTTTGTCAACATTTTTTTTCTGATAGCCCATGGCAGGTATTATTGGCGACGAGGTTTTCTCTGCCGTCACGTTTATCTCTGTCGCTCCCGCGGCATAGGCTATGGTGTTGTCTACGAGGTTCCGGAACACGCTGTACAGCAACGACGCGTCGCCCCTCACCACGATGTCGTCGGGCATCATGACCTTCGGCGTTATGCCCCGCTCGCTCAGCATGAGTGCCGTGTCGTCCACAACGTCTGTCATGAGTTTCTTTATGTCCACTCCTTTCTGCGTCATTCCCGACCTGTCGTTATGCCGGAAGGCATCCATCTCGTCGAGTTTCGTAAGCACAGCCATGTCTGTGAGGAGATGCGTCATGCGCTCGCTTTGCGCATAACACCTCTCCAAGAAGTGTCGGCGTTTCTCCCCCGGCATGTCGGGGTTTTCCATCAGTGTCTCCAGATATCCGTGTATGCTTGCCGCCGGTGTCTTCAGCTCGTGTGCCGCATTCTGCGTGAGCTGTCTCTTCAGCCGTTCTTTGTCTTCTTCGCTGTGCCTTAGTTTCCAGTACAGCGACGTTATGGTATGTGAAATCTCTCCCAGCTCGTCGTCGGGAAGCCTGCGTTCAAGTTCGTGGTCGAGTTCTTCTCCATGTTCCGCCATGCATGCGAAGTCTCTCAGATAGCCTATATGCCTGCTCACCCTTGAGGTGTTGCGGTAAAGCACTACGAAGAGAAGGATTGACAGAATGACGGCATAGAGGATATATGAATAGTCAACGTGCAGGGATTGCGTCAGCTGTGTGGAGTAAGGCACGGCACTACGTATTATGATGTTCTTTATCCTTGTGGCGGAATAGAAATACGTCTCGTTTGTTGTTGTCGAGATACGTTTTATGTCATATCCGCTGCCATTGCGCCATGCCTCCTTTATCTCTTGTCTGTCGAGGTGGTTGCTGAGATGCCGTATGTTTCCTTCCTGACTGTCGTATAGCACCTTACCGCTATGGTCTATAACGGTAAAGCGTATGCTCTCTATAGGTTTCTGTGTCATAAAAGCTTTCACCCTTGCAGCGTCAATCCTGCCGTTATGTATGATGTGTGAAAGCTCGTGGTTGTAAGCCTGCAGCCGGGAGTGTAGAATGTCTATGCGGTATTCTTTCTCCCTGCGGAAATGATACAGGCTGAAGAAGAAGAAGAAAAGGATGTATATCGTTCCGATGCTGAAGAACATGTTTTGCTGGAACGACTTATGCCTCAAAGGTGTAACCATATCCAAAGCGCGTTCTTATTTGTTTTCCGTACCGCCCTATTTTTTTTCTCAGGCGTGTGATGTTGACATCGACGGTGCGGTCGAGGACATATGTGTCGCTTGGCCAGCAACGTTTCAGAAGGTCTTCGCGGCTGAACACCTTCCCGGCGCATTTTACAAGCAGGCAGAGTATCTCGTATTCTATCTTTGTCAGCGATATCTGTGTGCCGTCGATGGTTACGCTCTTTGAGTCGTCGTTGATAACCATTGTCTCGTACACCGTCTCGTTCGCCTCGTCTTTCTGCTGAGCCGCATTCTGCGGCTTGCAACGTCTCAGCACCGCCTTCACTCTTGCCTTCACCTCTTTGATGCTCAGAGGTTTTGCTATGTAGTCGTCTCCGCCGATTTCGAGTCCTTTCACGGTATATCCCTCAGTGTCGAGAGCCGTGATGAATATTATAGGGATGTCTGCCGTCTCAGGGTTGTTTTTCAGTTTCCTTGCCATCTGAAATCCTGACATCTCGCCCATCATGACATCGAGGAGCAGTAGGCTGTAGTCGGTAATGGGAAGGCACAGCGCCTCCTCAGCCGAGTTTGCGGTGTCTACCTCGTATCCTTCACTCTCCAGGTTGTATTGTAGTATCTCACAGATGTCCTGTTCATCATCAACGACAAGTATTCTCATAATATAATGGTGGGGCTTGTTACCTCACGCAGAAATAGTTTGTAAAAATGTTTCCCGATGCAAAGGTAAGACTTTTCAGTCTTTCGTGCAAGAAAATATCGTTACAAAAATGTTACATCAGGGTCCCCTGACCCTTAAGCCGGCGTTACGCCTGCTCCCTTGATCCACGGAATTCCGTCGGCGACTTTCCTTTCGAGGCTTTGAAGCACTTGCTGAAGTATTTCGGGTCGCTGAAGCCGCATTCGTATGCTATCTCGCTGATGTTTTTCTGCGACTCGCGTAGCAATGTCGTGGCGCGTGTTATGCGTGCCTCACGCAGGAAGTCGAGCGGTGTCACACCCATAAGCTGCTTTATCTTTCGCTGCAGTCCTGAGCGGCTCACTGCCGCCGCGTGTGCCATGTCCACGACCGTCAGCTCCGGATTTCCGATGTTCTCGTCGACGAAGTTTATGACACGTTGCAGAAACGCCTCGTCTTCTTCAGACAATGCGTTTGACGCTGTCGGTTCCGTTGCCACGGGTTCCTCATCCCTTTTCCCCGAGTCGGCGAGCAGTGCGAGGTGTTCTTCGAGCGTTGCGTTCTGCCTTGCCTTCAAGCGCCTGATATACACCACGGTATATACTATCGCCGCTACGGCAATGAGTATGAGCATCAGGACAATGACCTTTGCAGTCATTGTCTCGTAATATTTCGGTGTCACGACAATTGTCAGTTGCCTTACGTGTTTGCTCCATATCCCCTCGGCGTTTGTCGCCATGACCTGCAGAGTGTATGTCCCCGGCTTGAGGTCGGGTAGGGTAACGTTACGTTCCTTATGCAGGTTTATCCACGCTGTCGTGGTGTCGCTCTCGCTGTCTTTGGTGAACCTGAATGCGTAGAAGATATTTCCCGGTATATAGTCGAGCGATGCGAAGCGCAGGCTGACGTTCCTCTCGTGGCTTTCGAGCACCAAGGTGTCGAGTGCTGTGACGTCATATCTCTCCGGCAGGTTCTCTATGCTTGCCGCTACAAATGCTATGGTAGGGTTGAAGCCGCTCTTTGCAAGGCGCGAAGGGTTTATGGTGAATGCCCCCTCTTCCGTAGGGAAAAGCATGTCGCCGGAGGGCAGAACGACACATGGCGCTTCAGAGAAGGCGCATTTTCTGCGTAGCGTCCTTTTGTCGAACGTCATACATATCCTCTCGTCAGCGTTGAGTATGATAATGCTGTTGCTGCTTACGAGTAGTATGTCCCCGTGGTATTTCCTTGCCGAGAGTATTACGTCTGTGGGCAGGATATTGTCTGTGCCATAGTTTGTGAAGTGGAGTTTCTCTGCCGTCATGTCGCGGTCTTCCACTCTGCACACCCCTCCGCTCTCCGTACATACGAAGACTCGTCCCTTGGAGTCTTCTGTGACATAGATTGTTGAGTTACAGCTCAGGCTCTCCTTGTCCTGCGGGTTTCGCGTATGTCTTCTGAACACTATGTCCCCCGTATTCTTCTTCGATATGTCAGCCACGAGAAGCCCCTCTGTCGTTGCGGCGAAGAGGACATTGCGGGAAGTGATATGAATATTGCGCACCTTCCTGCATGTCGGAGGATAATGTATGAGCCTGTTTGTGACGTTCGTCACGTTGTATGTCTTGGAGTATATGTTCTCTATGCAGTTTATGCCTCCATCGTATGTCGCTATCCACAGCCTGTGTCTGCTGTCCTCGCGTATGTCATAGATGCTTGTGTCGTTCAGTCCCTGGACTTTCTCTATGTCGAAGCCTCCCTTCTCTGTTTCCCTTAGCCGGAACAGTCCGTCGGGCTTGCTGCCCAGCCATACCGAGCCGTCAGAGGTCTCGTATATGCAGTACACCGGAGCTCCGAAGACGGCAGTGCCTTCCGCAAGTCTTCCGTCGGGAGTCAGCGATCCTATGCGCTGTCCTGCCTCGTCGTAGATGGTCACGGTCTTCGTTGTCTTGTCTGCTGTCCAGCACCGTTTTTTCCTGTCAACCATTATTCCTCGTATGTTCTGCCCCTCTGTTTCGCCGTATGTCTCTGTGGGTACTATGCCGAAGCTCAGTTTATACACGCTCTCGTCGTTTGTTGCCCATACATTGTCCTGGCTGTCGCGGAAGCAGAATTTCAGTCTCTCCGGCATCGGCGTGAGAGGGTAAAGGACGTATTCCCCCTTTTTCTCGTCAAGATATTCTATCTTTCCGTTGCTGTATAGCGTCCATTGCGTTCCGTGCTGGTCAGTGAAGGAGTATTTCTTATGTTTCGCGATGTAGTATGTCTTTCTCCTGAACGTTATGTCCTTGACGTCTTTCTGGAAGGTGTGAGTCCTGACGTTGAAGACATAGCGTTGGTTGTCGTCGAGTGCGCAGTGTATGTTTCCCTCTTCGTCGAGACATATGTTCCTGATGCGGTCAGAAGGCATGGTGCAGGCGTCGCCGGGTCTTGTCTTGAAACATACGAACTCATTGCCGTCGAAGCGGAAGAGTCCGTTCCATGCCGCAATCCATATCATACCCGTCTTGTCCTGCACGATCTCCGTAGAGTGGCGTATCACCGCTCCGCTGCCGGCACCGTAGACGGAGACGTCACAATACGGCTGCGCCGCCGCAAATACGGCAGAGCAGTATATGATAAGAACAGATATGATATGTCTGAAACTCATTCGCTTAGCATTTTTCTTGCGCTGTCAATTATTTCCGTCAGTTCTTCTGTCGTTTCCGCCCTCAGCATGGCAATCCTTGTCTGACGGAAGTCAGGAATGCCTTTGAACACCGGTGTTGCGGCGAGGTGTCGTCGTGTATGTAGTATTCCGCGCCTCTCGTCTATTCTCTCAACGTTTATGCGCAGCTGTTCCAGCAGAATGTCTATCTTCTCGTCCGTCGTCAGCGGTGTTGCCTCGCCTCCTTTTTCGATGAAGTCACGTATCTCGCGGAATATCCACGGCCTTCCGAATGTTGCCCGTCCTATCATCACCGCGTCCACCCCATACCGTTCGAAAGCCTCCTTCGCTTCCTCCGGCGATGTTATGTCTCCGTTTCCTATTACCGGTATTTTTATCCTTGTGTTTCTCTTCACCTCGGCGATAGGGTTCCAGTCAGCCGTTCCGGTGTACATCTGCGACCTTGTCCTTCCGTGTATGGTGAGAGCCTTTATGCCGCAGTCCTGTAGCTGTTCTGCCAGTGTCCCGATTATTATGTTCGAGCTGTCCCATCCCAATCGCGTCTTCACCGTCACGGGCAGGTTCACCGCGTCCACCACTCGGCGTGTTATGTCGAGCATGAGAGGAATGTTCTGCAGCATTCCTGCTCCCGCCCCTTTTCCTGCCACTTTCTTCACGGGGCATCCGAAGTTCAGGTCTATGATGTCCGGCTTTGCCTCTTCCACTCTCTTCGCCGCTTCCACCATGGCGTCGGCGTCCCTTCCGTAAATCTGTATTCCTACGGGTCGTTCCTCTTCAGATATCGTCAGTTTGCTCACCGTAGTCTTCACGTCGCGTATGAGAGCCTCTGCGCTGACAAACTCCGTATATACCATTGCCGCCCCATATCGTTTGCACAGCATACGGAAGCCGATGTCTGTCACGTCCTCCATTGGTGCGAGGAAGAGCGGTTTTTCGCCGAAGGTTATGTTGCCAATATTCATTACGTCATTTTTTGTTTTGGCTGAAGGTAGGTATTTCTTCCCTCCTACATGTTAAGATAACTGTCCTTGAATCCGAGGAAATACAACACGCCGTCGAGTCCTATGGTGTTTATTGCCTGCTTGGCGTTTGCCACGACACGCGGCTTGGCGTGGAATGCTATTCCCAGTCCTGCTTCTGAAATCATCGGTAGGTCGTTTGCTCCGTCGCCCACGGCTATTGTCTGTGCGAGGTCCACCTTTTCCACCTGTGCTATTAGTTTGAGCAGTTCCGCCTTTCTGTTTCCGTCGACGATGACCCCTTTATACTGTCCTGTCAGTTTTCCGTCGTCGTCGATCTCCAGTTCGTTGGCATATACGTAATCGATATTGTATTTCTGCTGCAGGAATTTCCCGAAATACGTAAATCCGCCGCTCAGTATTGCAATCTTGTAGCCACACTGCTTCAATACCGTCATAAGCCTGTCCACGCCCTCTGTTATGGGCATCTTCTCCGCTATGTCCTTCATGACGCTTGCGTCGAGTCCTTTCAGCAGTGCTACCCTCTGTCTGAAGCTCTCCGAGAAGTCTATCTCCCCTCTCATTGCGCTCTCTGTTATCGCTCTCACCTGTTGCCCTACGCCAGCCCTTTCTGCCAGTTCGTCAATACACTCTGTCTGTATCAGTGTCGAGTCCATGTCGAAGCATATCAGGCGTCTCATTCTGCGGAACATGTCGTCGCGTTGTATTGAGAAGTCGAACGACATCTCTGAGGAGAGAAGCATAAGCTGCGACTGCATCTCGGCGAGGCTGTTCGGCGTTCCTCTCATAGAGAACTCTATACATGCCTGGCTGTTTCTCTCCGGATGTTTCAGCGAGCGTCGTCCTGTCAGACGTTTTATGGAGTCGATGTTCAGTCCCTGGTCGCGTATTGCCTTTGCCGCCACAGAGATCTGCTTTGCCGACAGCTGCCGTCCAATAATGGTGAGAATGTACCTGTTCTTTCCCTGCTGGCACACCCACTCCTCGTACTCCTCGTCAGAGATGGGTTTGAAGTCGATGTTTATGTTCAGTTCTGTAGCTTTGAAAAGCAGTTCTTTCATGACCTGCCCCGACAGTCTCTCCTTTATTCGGAAGAGAATGCCGAGCGACAGCGTGCTGTGGATGTCTGCCTGTCCTATGTCGAGTATCTGTGCGTCATGGCGTGCCAGTATCTCCGTTACCGAAGCTGTCACTCCGGGTCTGTCCTGTCCTGCTATGCCTACAAGTATCTGCTCTTGTCTCTCGTTTTCCATATTTCCCTTTCTGTCCGTCCTTTCGTCCTTCGATGTCTTCCGTATGCCGTTTGTTCTCAGGACCTTCCGTTCTGTATTCCCTTTGTTTTCAGAACCACTCTCCTACACCTCTTTGAAGTCCTCGTCGCCGTCGGTTTTGTCGTTTCCCTTTTCCTCCGCCTTTCTTTCGCCCTGTTCCTTTCCGTATATTACCTTGTTTGCTCCCGATGTTATCGTCCTGCATTCCGGGTGTTCCTTTATGAAGGAGTCAATATGCCTCATTCTCTTCTGCTCGAAGATTTCATCTACTGCAATGAGTATTCCCGTCTCCTCCACGTCTCCGAAGCCGTAGTTTATGGCTGTCCCGAACAGCCTCATTGTCGGCGAGAGGTTCATATACGCGTTTACGAGCGGCGGAATGTTGAAGCCGAGGGATCGTATCTCATGGTTCAGAATGCGGTAATTGTCTTTGAATGTCTCTCCGTCGAACAGTCCTTCGAACTCCTCGTCGGGCGTTTCAATCTTCAGTGGTTTGATAGGTATTATGAGATGGTCTTTGTCGTCGAAATATTTTTTCAGGAAGTAGAGAATGAGGTCTCTTCCCTTTCGTATATACGAAGGGTACATGGTCATTTTCCCGAAGTAATACTTCAGCTTCGGGTTTATCACCGTCAGTGCTCCCAGCCCGTCCCAGAGGTTGTCTAATGCGAAAATGCTCTTCGCCCCCTTTTCCGAGCTTTGGTAGCCGAGTGTAACGAACGAGCGTCCCAGTTCCACCGTCTGGTCCTTATATTCCTCCATGAATTTCTTTGAGAAGTGGAACATGTGGCTTGTTGCCAGCACCGGCTGTCCGTTGCTGTCGATGTCCCAGTCCTCCCCCTCAAGGTATCTGTATCCTCCTATTATCTCCTCCGCCTCGGGGTTCCATACTATGAGTTGCTTGTAGCAGTTCTCGCAGGTGTCAAACTCGTCGATGTCCAATGCTTTCCCTGTTCCGCCGCCAGCCTCTCTGAACGCCTCCTCCCTGAGGCGTCCTATTTCACGCATGGTGTTTGGAGCGTTATGCGCAGTGATGACAAAAATCATGTTGTTGCTTTTGTTTGTGCTGCGGAGCTGCTTGTCGGGTGTCAGCTCCTCCATGATGAGTTTTTTGTCGACGGGGGGTATGATAGGTTCTTCCATGAGTAGTTTTTCTTCGGTATGTATTGTTTTTTCGTTGTTGTCTTCTTTAACTCTATTTAGGCGGAGAATGTCAAGGTGGGAAAATTTAAGCCCTACCTATAGCGAATAAACCTTTTCCTTTACGTATTGCGCCCATTGCGTTGCGTTTCGAGTCTTGTCGAATGTCTGCCATGGTATAGGTTTTCCTATCGTCACGCGGAAGGTTTTGTTTCTGTTCTTGTACATCTCGTCAACGAGGAAGAGCATGGCAATGTTCACCTTGAGGTTCAGCTTCTTGCAGATGTTTGCAATGCGGTAGAACTTGTCGGAGTTCTGTCCGCTGAAGTGTATGGGAATGACGTCCCTCTTTGTCTCCACGGACTTTGTCACGAATGTCTTTGTCCATTTCAGGTCTCTGATTACTCCGTCCTGCTTCCTGGAGCACAGTCCTGCGGGGAAGAGCAGCATGTGGTTGTCAGAGGCGAAGCCCTCCTCGACCATTTGCGGGAACGCCCTTCCCTGCCTTCCTGTTTTGTTTATGGGAATGCAGAGCGGAGCCAGTCCCGGCAGGAACATCAGCAGGTCGTTGACAAGGTATTTGAACTTTCCGTTGTAGTGACGGCCTATTATGGCGCCCAGCGCCACTCCGTCAGCACCTCCGAGCGGGTGGTTCGAAACGAAGGTGTACAGCCGTCCGTCGTCAGGCTCCGGCAGGTTTTCGCGCCCCTCGATTTCAAGGTTCATGCCGAGGTATCTTACGCAGCTCTCCAGCCATGCCACTCCGCTTTCGCCGCGTGAGTCCCACAGGAACTCGTTCACCTCGTCTTCGTGTATCGTTTTCTTCAGCCATGAGATGAGAAATCCCGGCACGTATGCCGCCTTATTCCCCATTTTGCTCTTCAATATGCCTTCTATGTCTATTGTCTTTTCCATAATCGAAAATATCTTTTGCAAAATTAACTAAATTATTTCAATGTCTTGCAAATTCTTCGAAAAAAGACGAAATTTTTTATTTATTTCAACGTTCTGAACCCTTTTCGCGCTTTTTTCTCTCTGTTATGTGTGGAAAAATAACACTCTTTAAGACCATCCCTCCCTGATTCTTCCCGTTTTCCCTCTTTGCCGAAACGGAAAAGACTCTATAAGCGTGGAGTTTCTTTTCTTACGGCAACAATTCTTCGTTCAAAGCCTTTGAATGTCCGTTCAAAGCCTTTGAATGTCCGTTCAAAACTTTGGAACGAAGATTTCATCGGCATAAAAAGAAAAACATATCGGCATGTGAGAAAAAACCTGAAGGCTTGAAAACCGATGTTCTTAGGCATCAGAAGATGTTAACAACGTTTAAATAATCTTTTGCGGGCAAAAAAGTGGGGAAAAGTGGTGGGAAGTGGGTAAAAAAATTCGTAACTTTGCCACAAAATCCATTTTATTAAGGTAAGCGTATGCGATTTATAGGTAATATAGAAGCAAAAGTCGACCTCAAAGGCCGCGTTTTCCTGCCCTCTGTCTTCCGCAAGGAGATGCAGGGCGCAGGCGTGGAGACGTTGGTGATGAGGAAGGACGCATTCCAGGAATGCCTCGTGCTGTACCCCGAGCAGGTATGGAACGAGCTGATGCTCTCTATGCGTATGAAGCTGCAACGCTGGAACCCCGTGGAGCAGAACGTCTACCGGCAGTTTGTTGCCGAGGCAGAGCTGGTGACACTCGACGGCAACGGACGTTTCCTGCTGAGCAAACGCCTGAAAGAGTTTGCTGCCATAGAAAGCAGCGTGACGTTCATAGGAATGGGCGACACGATAGAAATCTGGGCGACAGAGACTGCCGAGAAGCCGTTTATGGAGCAGGAAGCATTCGGAAAGGCTCTCGCACAACTCTTCTCGGATAGCGGACAGTAAAACGCGGAGAGACACACCGCAGAAAGAACATTTGGAGAATACAACACTATGACAGAGAGAATGAATTACCACATACCCGTATTGCTGAAGGACAGCGTGGAGGCTTTGGTGACAAAGCCCGGAGGAGTGTATGTCGACACAACCTTCGGAGGAGGAAGCCACTCGCGTGAGATAGTGTCGAGGCTCGACAGCCACGGCAGACTCTTCTCCTTCGACCAGGACGCCGACGCTGAGGCTAATGCCACCTATGTGCGCCCCGACGGCGTGTGTCTCGCTACCGACAGCCGGTGGACGTTCATTCGCTCTAACTTCAGGTATATAAAGAACTGGATGCGCTACCACGGCGTGGACGGCGTGGACGGCATACTCGCCGACCTCGGAGTGTCCAGCCACCACTTCGACGACGAGAGCCGCGGCTTCTCCTTCCGCTTCGACGGACCGCTCGACATGCGCATGAACAAACGGGGAGGAATGACGGCGGCGGACATAGTGAACGAATACGACGAGGAGCACATAGCAGACATTCTCTATCTCTACGGAGAGCTGAAACAGTCGCGGAAAATAGCACGCGACATAGTGCGGGCGAGGAATGCCGCACCCATAACGACGACTTACGGACTCCTCGCCGCCGTGGAAGCCAGCTTCCCGAAAGAGAGGGAGAAGAAAGACATCACGCGATTGTTTCAGGCTCTGCGCATAGAGGTAAACCACGAAATGGACGCCCTGCGTGAGATGCTCCTCTCTGCCGGAGAGCTTCTGAAGCCTTCGGGACGCCTCGTCGTCATAACATACCACTCGCTTGAGGACCGTATGGTGAAGAACATCATGAAAACGGGAAACATTGAGGGGAAACAACGGCAGGACTTCTACGGCAAGGTGCTCACGCCATATACGCTGACGGTAAACAAGCCTATCGTGCCGTCGAGAGAAGAGCAGAACGAAAACCCGAGAAGCAGAAGCGCGAAACTGCGTATTGCGGAAAGGAAAGAGAAGGAATGAACCCCGGCAGGTGATGCCCACACTGCCGCAGAAGGTATTCTGAGAAGACAGCAGCAGTAAAACGGAAGAGACAATGAACAACGACGAACTGATTATAACCAACGAACTGCAGGAGAACAACGGCGGAGGACATGGAGCGAAAGACAGCTCGCCACAGCTGACATACGCCGTGGAAGACGACACGCAGAAAGACACCGCGAGAGAAGCGCAAGAGGGAGAGAAACCTGCAAGGAAAAACAGCCGAGGGAGGAAGGCAGAAACGACAGAAGAGCCTGACACTACAGAAAACCTGAACGACGAGGCTGAAAACCGTGACAGCGCGACGACACGGAACGCTGAGGAAGAGCAGGACCAGTCATTCAGGGAGGCATTGCGCGAACAGATACACGAAGAGGAGATGCCACTGACGCAGAAGCTCTCGGTGATAAAGATTCTCGGTGGCGACTTCTTCACCTCACAGATCCTACGCCGTCAGATATGGCTTATGATCCTCATCTTCGTCTTCGTCATAATGTATGTCTCAAACCGTTACAGCTGTCAGAAAAGCATGCTTGAGATAGACAAGCTGCAGACGGAACTGCAGGACGCAAAATATAAGGCGCTCTCAACATCGAGCAGTCTGACAGAACGCTCAAGGCAGAGCCGCGTGCTCGACATGCTGAAAGAGAATAAAGACAGCGTCCTACACATAGCCACACAACCGCCATATATTATAAAAGTTCCGGAGGAATGACACGGCGGCAGAAAGACAAAGAGCATCACAGCGACAAAGCGAAAGAACGTCTTTACACCTTATTATATTTAGGGGGGACAGAATTATATATATAGGGGGGGCAGACATAAAGGTGGGCAGACGTGTCCTCCGGACCCGCTGACCGGGGGGTGAGCCGCTTCATAGAACCTTCATAAAGGAAGCTGCCGGCAGCCCCACCTCATAGAGACACTACATAACACTCCAAGGAACAATGGCAAAGTTTAACGAGAAGGTAGCTATGCTACGCTACAGGATCATAGCCTGGACAATGCTGCTTCTGGCGTTCGCCGTAATAGGCCGTGCAGCATATATCATGACAGCGAAAAGAGAATACTGGACAAAGGTCTCTGACCGACTCAAGGCGGACAGCGTGCCGGTGAAGCCTACGAGAGGCAACATTCTGAGCTGTGACTACCAGCTGCTCGCCAGCAGTCTGCCGGAATATAGGATTTTTATTGACTTCAGGGCTATGGCGCAGTCGAAAACCGACACGCTGTGGGACGAGAAGGAGGACTCGATATGTATCGGGTTGAGCCAGATCTTTCCGCAGAAATCGGCGGAAGAGTTCAGGAAACACCTCAGAGAGGGAAAGGAACTGCGACGAACAGACAAGAAAGGCAACGTCATAACAGGAAGCCAGCACTGGCCTATATGGCCGAAGAGAATAAGCTACTCGGTATTCTCAGAGGTGAAGGCACTGCCCATTTTCCGCTTGGGGAAAAACAAGAGTGGCTTCCATTACGTCACGTTCAACGCAAGGACACGCCCTAACGGCTCACTCGCCTCACGAACCATTGGCGAGATGTATGGCGAGAAAGACTCGGCACGCTGCGGCTTGGAGATGTACTACGACTCCATTCTGCGGGGAGACAAGGGGTATATCAACCGCAGGAAGGTGATGCAGAAATATCTCGACATCATGATCAAGGAGCCTGTCGACGGAGCGGACATAGTGACGACGCTCGACGTGAACATACAGGACCTCGCCGAACATGCCATAGTAAACAAACTGAAGGAGATAGGAGGCGAGCTGGGCGTGGCTATCGTAATGGAGACCAAGACGGGAGACATAAAAGCCCTGGTGAACATGACACGGCTGACAGACAGCAACGGAGAGTACTACTATCGTGAAATAAAGAACAATGCCGTCTCTGACCTCGTAGAGCCAGGCTCGGTGTTCAAGACCGCCTCGATACTTGCTGCACTCGACGACGGAGTGATAGATACTACAAGACAGTATAACGTCGACACCGGAGGAGGAGTATATCAGATGCACGGCAGGCCTATGCGCGACCATAACTGGCGACGTGGAGGATATGGCGTGCTGACGGTTCCCGAGGTGCTCTACGTCAGCAGTAACATCGGTGTCAGCCGCCTGATAGACAAGGCATACCATAACAACCCGGAACGCTTCGTAGAGAAAATTCACAGCCTCGGGCTGGGCATAGACTTCAACCTCCCATTCCCGGGAGCGCAGAAACACGCCATAGTACGCATGCCGAAGAAAGGGCGCGACGGACGTTATGTCAACTGGTCGGAGACGGCACTGCCATGGATGTCCATAGGCTACGAGACGCAGATACCGCCGATATTCACCGTGGCGTTCTATAACGCCATAGCAAACAACGGACGCTTCATGCAGCCACGCTTTGTCAAGGAGGTGCAGAAGGACGGACAGGTGGTGAAGGAGTATCCTCCCGTATGTCTGAAAGAGAAAATATGCGGTGACGACGCTTTGAGGAAGATACAGGCCATACTTGAGGGCGTAGTGTCGAAAGGACTCGGAAAACGGGCGGGAAGCAAGTCGTTCCGCGTGGCAGGAAAGACAGGTACGGCACAGGTGGCTGACGAGAACGGATCGTATAAGTCGGGAAGAGTGCGTTACTGGCTCTCTTTCTGCGGATATTTCCCATACGAAAATCCGGAATATACGTGTATAGTATGTCTCAAGAAAACCGGCGTGCCGGCTTCCGGCGGACTGATGTGCGGCTCTGTCTTCCATGAGATTTCCGAAGGCATCATGGCTAAGAAGCTCAAGCACAGCATACAGGTGGCGTGCGACTCGGTTTCGAACCCTATACCCGACGTCAAGCCCGGCAACCTCCTCGCTGCCGACTACGTGCTGAAACATCTCAATGTCAGCACGATAGGTGGATGGAACGGCACACGCACAACAGGCACTCCAGTATGGGGCACGGCAGTAAAAGGGCATAAGGCGGTGAGAATCACGAAGCACGGCGAGATGTCAAACTCCATCGTGCCGGACGTTACGGGAATGGGAGCACGCGACGCCGTCTTCCTGCTTGAAAACCACGGCATGAAGGTCTCGGTGGTAGGACGCGGAAAGGTGAAGAGACAGTCGGTAGCCCCAAACACTAAGGTGACGAAGAATATGCGCATAACCATAGAAATGGGATAGGGCGCAAAGGCTTCGGGAAAAGACGGAAGGCGGGAGTTCTGCCGTGGCTTGCGGAAACGAGACGGCAGGGCTGCGGCCATTGAGCCGTAGCTAACGAAGAGCAAAAAGAATGTTATACAACATAACTGTCAGGAAATTATTCATAAACAAATAGATGTTATGATACTTACAGAGATTACAGGCAATATCAGTGTAGTAACGACTGCGGGTGATATGCGGAAAGATATCACGGGAATAAACATCGACAGCAGGAAGGTGATGCCGGGACACGTCTTCGTGGCGATGAGAGGAACACAGGTCGACGGACATAAGTTCATACCTACAGCGATAGAGAAGGGAGCGGTGGCTGTAGTATGCGAAGAACTGCCCGAAGAGTGTGCTGAAGGAGTGGCATATGTCGTGGTAGAGTCTACGGAGGCTGTCGTGGGAGTTCTCGCCACGACGTTTTACGGCAACCCCTCACAGAAGGTGAAGCTCGTGGGAGTGACGGGGACAAACGGCAAGACTACCATCGCCACCTTGTTATATAACATGTTCCGAAGGATGGGGCATAAATGCGGCCTTCTCTCTACTGTATGCAACTACATTGAGGACGAGGCGATACCTGCCTCACACACCACGCCCGACCCTATTGAACTGAACCGCCTCTTGGCTGAGATGGTGGCGAAAGGCTGTGAATATGTCTTCATGGAGTGTTCAAGCCATGCCATACACCAGAGGAGAATAGGCGGACTGACCTTTGCCGGAGGAATATTCACCAACCTCACACGTGACCACCTGGACTATCATAAGACCTTTGAGAACTACCGTGACGCGAAGAAGATGTTCTTCGACGGCCTGACGAAAAACGCTTTTGCCATAACAAACGCCGATGACAAGAACGGACTCTTCATGACGCAGAATACCAAGGCTACGGTGAAGACATACAGCACAAGGGCTTTGGCTGACTATAAGGCACGCATCCTGGAATGTCATTTCGAGGGTATGCTCCTGGAAATAGACGGAACGGAAGTGGCTGTGCAGTTCATAGGAAAGTTCAACGTCTCGAACCTACTCGCGGTATATGGCGCGGCACTCATGCTGGGAAAGGAGAAAGAGGAGGTACTACTCGTACTCTCAACGCTGAAGAGCGTTGCGGGACGTCTGGAGCCTACACGCTCTGCCGAAGGGGTTACTGCCGTCGTTGACTATGCCCATACTCCTGATGCCTTGGAGAACGTACTCAACGCAATACATGAGGTACTCAACGGAAAGGGAAGGATTATTACCGTATGTGGATGTGGAGGAAACCGTGACAAGGGCAAGAGACCGCTGATGGCGGAAGAGGCGGCAAGGCAGAGTGACATCCTGATACTGACATCTGACAATCCACGACACGAGAACCCTGAGGATATACTCGACGACATGGAGAAGGGACTCACGGCGCAACAACAGAAGAAGGCATTGCGAATAACAGACCGCAGGCAAGCCATACGAACGGCTGTAGCCATGGCTCACACGGGCGACGTGATACTTATTGCGGGAAAGGGGCATGAGGACTACCAGATCGTAGGCGACGTGAAACATCATTTCGACGACCGCGAGGAAGTGCGCAAGGCCTTCGGAATGGAATAAAAACGTATATCTAAACAAGAGAAACGTATATCTAAACAAGCAGGAAAGGTCAGCAGGTATTCAGGCAAAAAAGCTGTTATAAGCCTTTTTATAAACTAAAGGTGGGAATTTACAGAACCCACCTGAATATGATTACCTGACTTGAAAACACTGCCGCTGAAAAAAACATCAGGAATATGTTATATTATCTTTTCAGATACCTTGAAGAGTTCGGCATTCAGGGGGCGCACCTCTGGAGCTACATCTCTTTCCGTTCGCTCTTGGCGTTGATATTGTCGTTGATAATAAGTGTCTACTTCGGTGAGTATTTCATAAAGTGGATGAAACGGCATAACGTCAGCGAAGCACAGCGTGATATGACGATAGACCCCTACGGACAGCAGAAGAAAGGCATACCCACCATGGGCGGACTGATTATTCTCGTGGCGATACTCATACCCTGCCTACTCTTCGGAAGGCTGAGGAACATATATATGATCCTCATGCTCGTGACAACGTTATGGCTCGGCATGATAGGCTTCATCGACGACTATATAAAGATGAAGATTACAAAAGACGGACTGCGCCCGATATACAAGCTTGTGGGGCAGGCGGCTCTCGGACTTTTCGTAGGACTGACGCTATGGCTCTCGCCTGACGCCGTCATACGCGAGAACGTCTCCATGAGCAAGCAGGGCACGGAGATGGTGGTGTATAAGAGCGAACCCGTGAAGTCAACAATAACAACCATACCTTTCGTCAAGGACAACAACCTCGACTACAAAAACATCGTGGGCTTCTGCGGAAAGCATAAGTACGCTGCAGGATGGATACTCTTCGTCATCATGACAACGGTTGTGGTAATGGCTGTATCAAACGGCTCAAACCTCAACGACGGCATGGACGGCATGTGTGCCGGAAACGCTGCCATAATAGGTGTGGCATTGGGCATTCTGGCATACGTCTCGTCGAACATAAAGTATGCAGGATATTTCGACATAATGTATGTCGAAGGATCACAGGAACTGGTGATATTCCTATGCGCATTCATAGGGGCGTTGATAGGCTTCCTGTGGTATAACGCCTACCCGGCACAGGTGTTTATGGGCGATACGGGTTCGCTGGCGATAGGAGGCATAATAGGCGTTACGGCGGTGATAATACATAAGGAACTGCTGATACCTATACTATGCTTCGTATTCTTCATGGAGAGCGTATCGGTATTGCTGCAGGTGAGGGTGGCGAAATACGGAAACAAGAGGGGACGGAAGCTGAGGCTGTTCAAGAGAGCACCTATTCACGACACGTTCCGTGTGCTGCCGGGGCAGATAGCTCCTGATGTCCGTGTGCTGCTGAACTGGCCGCGGGGATGCTGGCTGGAGTCAAAGATTACCACACGCTTCTGGATTATAACAATACTTCTGGCGGCTTTCGCCATAATAACGCTGAAGATAAGATAGGGTGGGGCAGGTACCCACAGAAAAAGGGGTGGGGCGGTATATATGCTCTCCCCAAAAAAGGAAAAGAATGTCATGAGAAAAATAGCAATACTCGGTGCCGGGGAAAGCGGTACGGGAACGGCTCTGCTGGCACAGAAAGAGGGATATGACGTCTTCGTGTCGGACATGGGCGAGATAAAGCAGAAATATAAGGACATTCTCTCTTCACACAATATAAGGTGGGAGGAGGGAAGACATACGGAGGACATCATTCTCAATGCCGACGAGGTGGTGAAAAGTCCGGGAATACCTGACAGCGCACCGCTCGTAAAACGCCTTATCGATAAAGGTACGCCGATACTTGCGGAACTGGAATTCGCACAGCGATACAGCCGGGGGAAATATATCTGCATAACCGGCTCAAACGGTAAGACGACGACAACGACGCTGATATATTATATCATGCAACGGACAGGACTCGACGTAGGTCTGGCAGGAAATATCGGACGCTCCTTCGCCATGCAGGTGGCTGAAGGCGATCACGACTGGTACGTCCTGGAGATAAGCTCTTTCCAGCTCGACAATATGTTCGACTTCCGTGCTGACATCTCCGTACTCATGAACATCACGCCCGACCATCTTGACAGATATGATTTCCTCATGCAGAACTACGTAGACTCTAAGATGCGTATCATTCAGAACCAACGGCGGGAAGATACTTTCATATACTGGAGTCAGGATGAGCATATAGAACGCGAGCTGAAGAAACGTGATGAGGGATATGCGCCGAAACCTACTCCTTCAAGTATGCCGGCACGTGAGGGACATCCAGGGCTTATGCCGTTTGCTGACGCAGACTACGAGCGGTTGCAGTTGGAGTTTTCCCAGTTAGGTCAGCACAACAAGCGAAACGCTCTCGCTGCCTTCCTCGCCACACGTCAGGCAGGTGCTGACGAAGAGCTGATACGTTCCTGCCTCAGAGAGTTCCCGGGGGTAGAGCACAGATTAGAGAAAGTGGAGGAGAAAGGCGGGGTGTTGTATATCAACGACTCAAAGGCTACCAATGTCGATGCATGTTACGTGGCTCTGAAGGCTATGGAACGCCCTACGGTGTTGATAGTAGGAGGCAAGGACAAAGGCAACGACTACTCTACGATAACGGAGATTGTCAGGGAGAAATGCCGAGCCGTGGTCTTCCTCGGAGCAGACAACGCCAAGCTGTACGCTGCTTTCGACAACCTCGGACTGCCTGTTGCCGACACTCATAGCATGGCTGACTGCGTTGAGGCGTGCCGTAAGCTGGCTCTTCCCGGAGATGCTGTGTTGCTCTCTCCATGCTGTGCCTCTTTCGACCTCTTCAGGAACATGGAAGACCGTGGGGAGCAGTTCAAGGCTCTCGTAAGGGCATTGTAAGGACGAAGGATTGTATAAGATGGGTTATATTACGAATGAAAAGCTCTCGTCTTTATAGCCCTCGCCATAAGAGAAAAAGAAGTGATAACGTCAGTGGGGGAGAGAACACCTGCTGATACCTATGATATATAAATGAACAGTAAATTAGGAAATCTATTCAAAGGAGACAAAGTGGTATGGATGATATTCTTCATACTTTGTCTTGTGAGCATCATAGAGGTGTTCTCTGCTTCGTCGTTCCTCACATTCGGGAGCGGAAGCTACTGGGGACCGCTGATAAAGCATACGGGAACGATAGTGCTTGGGCTTGGAGCTATGCTGTTCATGCTGAACATCCCTTGCAAATATTTCAAGATTGTAACCTTTCCGCTCCTTCTTGTCTCGGTTGTCATGCTGCTCTGTGTGCTCGCATTCGGAGAGTCGACAAACGGTGCCAGCAGGTGGATGGGCTTTATGGGAATACAGTTCCAGCCTTCCGAGATTGCAAAAGGAGCACTTGTGCTTGCTGTGGCGCAGATACTCAGTGCCATGCAGACGGAACACGGAGCCGACAGGCAGGCGTTCTGGTGGGTGTTGGGAACAAGCAGTGTGGTGATACTGCCTATTTTCCTTGAGAACTTCTCTACGGCGGCTTTGCTCTCGCTCGTGGTGTTCCTCATGATGTTTGTAGGGCAAGTGCCGTTCTCGCAGTTGGGACGCCTGCTCGCTGCGGGCATCATAGTCGTGGGATTAGCCGTAGGTGCCGTGCTGACACTTGGTGAAGACACGTCGAAACTGAATGAAGTGGAGAAGGAGAAGATGGAACTTACGGAGGTCAGCGCAAATGCTGACGAAGAGGCGCAGGCTACGAAACGGAAGGGCTTGCTGCACCGTATGGACACGTGGAAGTCGCGTATGATGAAGTTCTTCGACGAGGAAGTGAAGCCAGAGGAGTATGACCTCGACAAGGACGCTCAGGTGGCGCATGCAAACATTGCCATAATAAAGAGTAATGTCATTGGGCGAGGACCGGGAAACTCTGAGGAGCGTGACTTCCTGTCGCAGGCGTTCTCTGACTTTATTTTCGCCATAATAATAGAAGAGACAGGACTGGCAGGGGCGGCTTTCGTCGCCATACTCTATGTCATACTTTTCTGGCGTGCAGGACGCATAGCCCGCTCGTGTGCCAATACGTTTCCTGCTTACCTCGCCATGGGCATAGGGCTGCTACTCGTCATTCAGGCTTTGTTCAATATGATGGTGGCGGTAGGACTGGCACCGGTAACGGGACAGCCGCTGCCCCTCGTGAGCAAAGGAGGAACATCAACAATAATAAACTGTGTATATATCGGAATGTTGCTCTCTATTTCCAAGTCTGCAAAGAAAAAAGAGCAGGTGCAGCCGATATTGTCCAATGTGAGTCATGAAGTATAAGGTTATAGTAAGTGGAGGTGGAACGGGAGGACATATCTTTCCTGCCGTGTCGATAGCCAACGCCATCAAGGCGTTGCAGCCTGACGCAGAGATACTCTTTGTAGGTGCTGAGGGGCGCATGGAGATGGAGCGTGTGCCTCAGGCGGGTTACCGGATTATTGGCTTGCCCGTGCGTGGCTTGGTACGCCCGCTGTGGAGCCTGAAGAACATCAGCGTGATGCTCGACTTCCTCAAGAGCCGTCACAGGGTCAGGAGCGTCATACGTGACTTCCGACCAGATGCTGTGGTGGGTGTGGGAGGATATGCCAGTGGCCCGACGCTCAACGCAGCGCATATTATGGGCATTCCATGCGTCATACAGGAACAGAACTCTTACGCCGGAGTGACAAACAAGATGCTGGCGAAGAAAGCAGAGAAGATATGTGTGGCTTATCACGGTATGGAGCGGTTCTTCCCGAAGGAGAGAATAGTCATGACGGGAAATCCAGTAAGGCAGTCACTGCTTGACTGTCATGCTACAAAGGAGGAGGCGCGTAAGGCTTTCGGACTTGAAGGCGACAGACACACCGTTCTCGTAATAGGCGGCTCGTTAGGTGCAAGGACTGTCAACGACTCTATTTCCTCCAGCATAAGAGATTTTGAGGAGGCGGGAGTGCAGGTGCTATGGCAGACGGGGAAATACTATGCCGAGGAATGTAAGCGCATAGCTCAGGAGTATTACGCCTCCAAGGACAATCCGCGAGGCAGCACAGAGCCGCTTGTCCATCCTCAGGCGTTTATCGCTGACATGGCCTTGGCATACCGCGCAGCAGACATTGTAATATCACGCGCCGGGGCATCGAGCATTTCTGAGCTTTGCCTTCTCGGAAAAGCAAGCATACTCGTGCCGTCGCCGAACGTTGCGGAAGACCATCAGACGAAAAACGCAAAGGCACTATCAGACAAAGGCGCAGCGGTATTCTGCAGAGATGCTGACGCACGTACTGTGTTGGCTAAGACAGCCCTCGAACTCGTGGGAGACACGAAGCGCATAAAGGTTCTGGAGGAAGAGGTTCGTAAGCTGGCATTCTTCGATTCTGCAGAGGTGATAGCGAAGATTGTACTTGAAGTAGCAGACAAACACCGCAGGAAATAAACGTCACAGGTTTGTGGAGACGAACGGTGAGGGGGAGCAACAAAAAGAGGTAGAACACAGCTACAATAAGGAAAGAAGAGTAAAAGAAGGGTAAGAGAAATGAAAGCAATATACTTCATCGGAGCAGGCGGCATTGGCATGTCGGCTCTCGAAAGATATTTCAACCAGAACGGATATAAGGTCGGAGGATATGACAAGACACCGTCGCCTCTGACGGCATCGCTGCGTAAGGAGGGTATAGACATACATTTTGAGGACGACATAGACAGCGTAGACAGTGTCTTTAAGGACAAGGAGAACTGCTTGGTATGCTATACGCCTGCCATTCCTGCTAACCACGGAGAACTGACGTATTTCCGCGAGAACGGCTTCAAGGTCATGAAGAGGGCGCAGATTCTCGGGCTTCTGACAGCCGACAAGAAAGGACTATGCTTCGCCGGAACACACGGCAAGACGACTACATCTGCCATGTGTGCCCATATCATGCACCAGTCGGAGCAGGATTGCAATGCTTTCCTCGGAGGAATATCCAAGAACTACGGAACAAACTATATCCTTTCCGGAAAATCGGACTACGTAGTGATAGAAGCCGATGAGTTTGACCGCTCTTTCCATTGGCTGAGACCGTGGATGAGCGTAATAACGTCTACCGATGCCGACCATCTCGACATCTACGGAACGGAGGAGGCATATCTGGAGTCGTTCCGCCATTATACCACATTGATACAGCCGGGAGGAGCCTTGATAGTAAAGAAAGGAATAAAGGCTGAGGTGGCACCGCAGGAGGGCGTCAGGGTGTATGAATACTCAAGAAACGAGGGAGACTTCCATGCGGAGAATATACGCATTGCTGACGGAACCATAACATTCGACTTCATATCGCCCGTAGAGAACGTACGTGACGTGGTGCTCGGCCAGCCGATACCCGTGAACATAGAAAACGGTATCGCTGCCATGGCTATGGCACAGCTGAACGGCTGTACTGCGGAGGAACTGCGCCACGGAATGGAGACGTATGGGGGGGTTGACAGACGCTTCGACTTCAAGATAAAGGACAGCCGGCACGTCTTCCTCTCTGACTATGCACACCATCCGAAGGAGATACAGCAGTCGGCAAGCTCGCTCCGCGAACTGTATCACGACCGTAAGATTACCGCAATATTCCAGCCGCATCTATACACCCGCACAAGGGACTTCTACAAGGACTTTGCCGAGGCACTGAGCATTCTCGACGAGGTGGTGCTCACGGAGATTTACCCGGCACGTGAGGAGCCTATCGAGGGTGTCACCTCACAGCTTATATACGACAACCTTGCTGATGGCGTTACGAAAATCATGGTCAGGAAGTCTGATGTCCTCGACTTCGTACGTTCGCGCGACTTTGATGTCCTCGTGGTGCTTGGGGCAGGAGACCTTGACAACCAGTGCGACGAGATAGCGGAGATAATAAGAAACAAGAAACAGCGATAACAACGGCTGATGAAGCCACCTAAACAGAACAGACCAATACGTGAAGAGATATATCATCATAGCAATAGACATTATCTTGGCGGCATATATTGTCTTCGCAATAACGGCGTTCAACAACCCGAAGCCTGCCGTAAGCAAGTGTACGAAGGTGAACATCGATATTGCCGACGAGAGCACATACGGATTTCTCGACGCTAAGGAGATAAAGCATATCCTTATGCGGAAGAACCTGTATCCTATGGGCATGCCGCTTGAGAAAGTCTCACCGCGTGAAATAGAAGAGGTGCTGTCGGCATCGCCTTTCGTCAGCACGGCAGAGTGCTGCAAGACTACTGCGGGACATGTGCGCATAACGGTGACGCAACGCTCGCCTATCGTGCGGGTGAAAAGCAGCAACGGAGACGACTATTATATTGATGAGAATGGTGGCATAATGCCTAACTCAAAATATAATTCCGACCTGATAATAGTGACAGGAAACGTGACAAGGGCGTTCGCACAGCAGTATGTCAGCATTCTCACGAAAGTAATCATGGCAAGCGACTTGTGGCGCAACCAGATAGAGCAGATCAACGTCATGGAGGACAACGGCATAGAACTCGTGCCACGTGTGGGAGACCATATCGTTTTCCTCGGATATCTGCCTGCTTGTAATGACGAAAGTCAGAGGAAGGAAGAGGTATGCCGTTTCGTGACAGAGAAACTGTCAAGATTAGAGAAATTCTATACCTATGGGCTGTCTGTGGCAGGATGGAACAAATACGAACGTATAGACATTCAGTACAGTAACCAGATAATATGCAAACGTCATTCTTCGCTACAGAAAGCAGAGACTAAGCTGATAGAACGTGAACAACCTGTCGTGACAGAAGAACAGAAGAAACAGGAGGAAGGAAACGTAGTGGAGAAAGAGAAGAAGGAAACACCACAGGAAAACAAGAAGGAGCCTGCAAAGAAGGAGCCTGCAAAGAAGAAGTCTGTAAAGAACTCTTCTTCCAAGAAAGACTCAGCAAAGAAACCGTAACGAGAAAACAAACATTATATCCCTGTAAGATATGCCAGCAAAAGATTTTTACGTAGCCATAGAACTTGGCTCATCGAAGATTACCGGCTTGGCCGGACAGAAGCGAATGGATGGCAGCATCAACGTACTCGCCATCGCTACAGAGCCTGCAGCGACATGTATTCGCAAAGGCGTAGTATATAATATAGACAAGACAAACCAGTGCATACGCAATATCGTGCAGAAACTGCAGAATGCGTTGCAAACAGAGATAAAACTTGTACATGTAGGCATTGGCGGACAAGGCATCAGAAGCGTGTCTAACACTCTGACCGTTGACTTCGATGAGGCTACGGTGGTAAACCATGCCACAATAGACTCTATGATGGACGCTAACCGCAACGCGCGTTATGCCAACCAGACGAAGCTCGACGTGGCTCCCCAAGAGTATAAGGTTGACTCGCAATACCAGATAGACCCTGTAGGCATAGAGTGCAGCCGCATAGAAGGTAATTTCCTCAATATCGTATGGCGGGACGCTTTCTGCCGTAACCTGTATAAATGTTTCGAGCAAAGCGGAATGCCGGAGCCAAGATATTATCTTACGCAGATGGCTCTTGCTGACAATATCCTCTCTGAGACAGAGCGACGTACTGGATGTGTGCTCGTTGACCTCGGCGCAGGAACAACAACGGTGTCAATATACTATAAGAACATTCTGAGGCATATAGTAACCATTCCGCTCGGAGGAAACAATATCACGAAGGACATAACGTCTTTCCATATTGACGAGATGGAAGCCGACAAGCTGAAGCTGAAGTATGGAGCGGCATACACCAGCTCGTCGGAGATTGACCCGGAGATGAAAATATCTATAGACCCACAGCGTTCAATACCATACAGGGAGTTCGTAAACCTTGTAGAGGCGCGAGTGGAGGAGATAATAAAGAACGTTCTCGCACAAATACCTACAGAATATGCCGACAAACTCGGAGGAGGCATAATTCTTACCGGAGGTGGGATAAACATGAAGAATATGGAGACTACCTTCCGAAAATATTCCAACATCGAACGCGTGAGGGTGGCGTCAACAATAACGGCGAGCGTGAATGCGGCAAAGGGCGTAACGCTAGAAAACAACGGAAAACTCTGTGCGGCATTGGCTCTCTTGCAGAAGTCTGACCAGATTTCTTCCGGAAGACCGCTTAACGAGGTGAACACGCTATTCGGAAATGAACTGGAGCCTGTGACGGAAACGACGACGACAATGCAGCGCGACCCGGCAACAATAAAACCGGGACAGGTGCTGACAGGACGTGAGCGTGAGGCAGAGGAAGAGGCACGCAAAAGGGCTGAGGACGAGAAACGAAGGGAGGAAGAGGCTGAAGAGAAGCGTAAGGCAGAGGAAGAGGAGAAGAGAAAGCAGAACTCTTTCATTAATAAGGTACGCCGCCACATCCTCGACTTCGGAAAGAAAATGGTGGAGCCAGAGGAGTAAACACCTGAAAGGAGAAGACAATATTCTGGTGGGGTATATTAATTCCCACCTTCAGAGATATCAACACATTGCAATATGGAGAACAATAGACCAAACCTTGTTGACTTCGGTACTCCGGAGAAGAAACAGAGCATAATAAAAGTGATTGGAGTAGGCGGTGGCGGAGGAAATGCCGTCAACCACATGTACCGTGAGGGCATACATGATGTGTCGTTTGTATTGTGTAACACTGATGCACAGGCACTCAATGACTCGCCCGTACCGGTAAAGCTGCAACTCGGCAGTGAGGGACTCGGTGCGGGAAATATTCCTGCAAGAGCGCGCGAGGCTGCTGAGGAAACCATAGATGGCGTGCGAAATATGCTGTCCGACGGAACGAAGATGGTGTTTATTACAGCCGGAATGGGAGGAGGAACAGGAACGGGAGCGGCACCTGTCATTGCGCGTGAGTCGAAGGCGCAGGGCATTCTGACCGTGGGCATCGTAACAATACCGTTCCAGTTTGAAGGAAGGAAAAAAATCGACCAGGCTCTCGACGGCGTTGAGGAGATAGCGAAGAATGTCGATGCACTGCTCGTGATAAATAACCAGAGACTGCTGAAAATATATCCTGACCTGCCTATCATGCAGGCGTTCGGAAAGGCTGACGACACACTCTCTGTGGCTGCGAAGTCTATAGCGGAGATAATCACCGTACACGGTATTATAAACCTTGACTTCAACGATGTGAAGACAGTGCTTAAGGACGGTGGAGTGGCAATAATGTCTACAGGATATGGCGAGGGAGAAGAGAGAGTAAAAAACGCTATCAACGATGCGCTGAACTCTCCACTGCTGAATAACAAGGATATCTTCCACTCAAAGAAGATACTGCTTGCCATATACTCTTCTGCCGAGGCTAACTCTCAGGGACTCATGATGGAGGAGATGAACTACGTCACGGAGTTCATGGACGGATTCAAGGAGGACATAGAGACGAAGTGGGGACTCTTCAACGACCCTGAACTGGGCGACAAGGTGAAGGTGACTATATTGTCTACGGGCTTCGGACTCTCTGACGTCGAAGGACTGTCTGAACGTGTTAAGAAACAAGACCAGCAGGAAGCCCTCCGCGACGCAGAGCGTGCCGCCGACGAGGCAAAACGTGATGAGCGACGTCGTAAGTATTATACAGACACAGACAACCATTTCGTCCGTAGGGCTGCCAACATATTCATATTCAATACCGACGACCTTGACGACGACAACATCATTGAGGCGGTGGAGAACACTCCGACGATGAAACGTACGAGACAGCAGCTGGCAGACCTGATAAAGCTCTCTTCCGGCACATTGCCTGAAGAGCAGACACAGCAGAAACCGCAGCAGAATACAGGGGTTATTAGTTTTACATAAAAAAATAAAGAAGTTGTAAGCAGGTGGGCAAAAGAACGTTTTTGAACACCTGTTTATTACCAGCATAACAGTATCTCGGAGAAATAGAACGTACCAAAACTTAACCTAAAACATAATACAATGGATATTACCGTACTATTCAAGCTGACCTACGGACTGTATGTCGTAGGAACTTTCGATGAAGGCCGTCCCGTAGGATGTATCATAAACACCTGCTTCCAAGTGACTAGCCAGAACCCTATCGTGGCTATCTCCTTAAACAAGAACAACTACACCCTTGAGGCGGTACGCAAGAACACACGCTTCTCACTGTCGATATTGGCAGAGGACAGCGATCCGGATGTAATAGGAAGCTTCGGATACCGTTCAAGCCGTGACAACGACAAATATGAGGGCTTCGGATATGACACTGTCGACGGCGTTCCTGTAGTGAAGGGAAAATTTGCCGGACGCCTTGTTCTCGACGCTCTGAACTTCGTTGACAACGAGACGCACTACGTTGTCTTTGCACGTCTTGTCAATACTGTTCCGGGAGAGGGAACACCAATGACTTACGACTATTTCCACCGTGTAATAAAAGGTAAGGCACCGAAGAATGCTCCGACATACGTTGAAGAGGACGCTGAGAAAGAGGCAGAAGAAGGTGAAAAACTTGTTGCTGACAACCGCAAGCATACATATAAGTGTATCGTGTGTGGCAAAGAGGTTGAGGCAGAAGGAAACCTGCCGGAAGATTTCAAATGCCCTGCATGTAAGAAGGGAAGGGATGTCTTCGAGAGAATGCCGGAGAAATAACATATATCCCGGGCGAAGCCCGAAGGACGTAAAGAATAACGGAAAATGCCGCATAGCAGAAAAGTCTTTCGCTATGCGGCATCTTTTCGAAATGTATGGTTGAAAAAAATGCCCTTCGTCCTACCAGCTTCCGCCGCCTCCACCTGCTCCACCTCCTCCAGCAAAGCCACCGGAGAAACTGTGGCCACCACCTGTAACGGCTCCTGATGACGTTGTGTACATAGAGTTTACCGCCGTTTGGGAATTAGCACAAATGGCATTCATCAGAACCAAGTAGTTCAGAGTGGTCAGCGTAGAGTGTCCTGAGTTTTCATACCACTCCGGCGTTCTGATCTCTATATCCTTGAAGTGTTCCGCCCATTTGTCTGTCAGTCCGAAGACCATGGCGTATGGCATGATACGATAGAAATAGTCAGGATCGTCGTAGAGCATCGTCTTCAGACGTTCCTTCTCGGCTGTCTCTATAAACTCTTTCAGTCCTAACAGCTTACCTGACATGTCAGCCCTGTAACGGCTGTTCACGAAGAAACGCCTTATGCGCTCTGTGCAGAGGAAGCAGACAACGAAAAGCATCATGGCGACACCTGAAGACATCATATCCTCGTCCTTGGTAAAGATATAAAGGAAGAAGAGCGCTATGGCAACGACAGCTTTCGTGATGTTATACGCTATCTTGAACGACCGTTTGATGAATAGCTGGCGCTCTGCTATGGCAGAGTTGAAAATCATTCCGCAGAAGAATGGGAAAGCCCAGAGCAAGAGGGCGTAAGCCACAGGCATATTGTCGAAATACTGCACTTCAGATGTGTTGGCGAAAGCGAGGGTTGAGAATATCAGCAAAGGGATGTAAATGAGTATGCTGATGTTCATGTGAAGAAGTTTTTTCTCCCCTTTGAAAATTCCTTGTAGTGAGGAATGTGTCTTTAACATCTTTTCCGGTGAAGGCTTTACTTCGTCGAGCCTTACTGTCTCTTTTCCGTTGAAGAGGGCGTCCATAAAGAGCTTCTGGTACTCCGGAGCGTCGGCAGGAAGAGGGCCTTTTTTCTTCAGTATGAGATATTCTTTCTTATCTGTATATTTGCTGTCTTTTTTCCCTTCGGAAATAGAGATGTAGCCTTTGCCCGCAAACCAAGGTATTATCGACGCGATATCCACAGCGTCAACGCTGTTGTCTGTTATAGTACCCACTTCTGCGCTGCAGATGTCATTGGGAGGATAGAACTCTATCTGCTTTGTCACAGTAGGATGTTTTGTCAGCCACGCCTTGAGTATAATAATCACGGCAAAGATGAGGGTGAGGAGCACGAATATATACATTGGCTCAGAGCTTACTGCCTTGGCATTTTCAAAGTAGCCCTCTTCGAGAGGCATATACAGTGTCAGAGCCTCGTTGCTGTTTATGCTGTCTATGCTGCCGGCAAGGCTGTTGCCATTCCACGTTATGCCTTCCGCCTCTTTCCTTTCTCCGTATTTCCCGAGAAATACTTTCATGGCTTTTTTCGCCTCTTCCGGCACTTCCTTTTCAAACGTAATGGAGAAAGACAGGTGTTTTATCGGAGAGCTGAACCCGGTGCCGAGGATAGAGTGGAAGACGAGGTCGCGTGTCGTGATGCGGTCGTCGGGATAGACGTAGGTGTACCCTATATGGTATTTATGTTCTCCAACAACCGTCTTGTCTTTGTCTCCGATAATGAAGACCTCGCAGTCGTCCTCGTCCTTTATATCATACGGGTCGCCGTCAACAGTCACGTCTTCTATGTACGCACGATATCTGTAGTCTTCCACTTTCACCGTGCCGTCAGCTTGCCTTACCTCTTGCCCTATATTGAATGTGTATGGCACATAGAGATATATACCATGCCGCGGTTCGTAAAACTTCACCGTCTGAACGATCTTTACCTTCCATACATTGTCTTTGCTTACCAAAGCCTCATAGCGTATGTCTTCATATATAAATCCGCCCTTGTCACCAATGGCATGTATGCTTATGGCGAGCCATGCAAGTAATATGGTAAATAATCTTTTTGACATGTTTCTATTTGGTTAAAGGTTGTGTTTTATCCTTCGGAATGTCATATTTCTTCCTTCGAAATGTCATATTTCTTCCTTCGAAATGTTTTGTCTTATTATTCTTTGGGTTGTGTCCTGTCCGATGGATGCCAGAGTTCAGCATAGTCCACGTTACCTGATTATCTCGTTTATGAATATCACGAGGATAAACAATGGAATTACCGTGCTGATAAGATAATAAAAGACTGAGGGGAAGACTCCTAAACGTAAGGTGTGGCCGTTTGTTATCATTGACGTCACCTTATCTTTCCCAAGACGCCGCATAAGGAGACACATGAATATGCCGCCTATCGGCATGGCAAACTTTGCTACGAGGAAGTCGAAGATGTCGAACATGCCCATGCCTGCTACTGTCACACCGCTCCATTCACCGAACGACATGGAACAGCAGAAGCCGGCAATGCACGTCAGCAGGGCAATCATTATTCCTGCCGTCTGACGCTTCATGTTAAAACGTTCACAAACGAAGGCTGTGGTAATCTCAAGCATGGAGATGCTTGAGGTCAGGGCTGCCATGACGAGGAGTAGGTAGAACAGCAGCGTAACGGAGTAGCACAGCCATGGCGTAGAGCCGAACGCCAACTGGAAGATGTTCGGCAACGTTATGAACACCAAGGTAGGTCCTGCATCGGGACTTACGCCAACAGACATTGCAGCGGGAAATATCACTATTCCGGCAAGGATCGCAACGCAGGTATCTATCGTAGCGACATTTATAGAGTCTTTCACGATGTTTACCTTGTCTGAGAAATATGACGCGTAGGTCATCAGCGTCCCTATTCCTATGGACAGCGTAAAGAACGCCTGCCCCATAGCGTTGAGCCATACGCTGGTATCGACCTTCGAGAAGTCCGGTTTGAAGAGGAACACCAGCCCTTCTGTAGCGTTAGGAAGCGACAGCGAACATATGGCGAGAACGATGAGCAGAATGAAGAGCAGCGGCATCATAATCTTGGAGCCGCGCTCAATGCCTTTCTGCACACCCAGGAGTACTATGCCAGTAGTGATTATCACGAAGAGTACCAAGGCTATGGTAGGGCGCACGGGGTCAGCGATGAAAGAACTGAAATCTGAGGCGAATGTCGAAGCGTCCTTGCCTGTCAGAGAGTCAGCACCTGCCAGGAGTGCATATTGCAAGGTCCATCCCGCCACTACGCTATAATATGCGAATACCATGAAGCCTGCTATTATGCACATGCTTCCTGCCATAGCCCATATCGCCTGTCCTATTTTTCCTGCCGGCGATGTCTTGGCAAGGTTTCTGAAGGTGTCGAAAGCGTTAGCCCGTCCTTCTCTTCCTGCCGCAATCTCTGCAATGAGCACAGGTACAGCAATGAAGAGAATACATATTATATATATAAGAATGAATGCCGCGCCTCCGTTCTCTCCCGTCTCACATGGGAAGCGCCAGATGTTTCCCAAGCCTACCGCACTTCCTGCCGCTGCAAGTATTGCTCCAAGCCTTGAGCCGAAGTTCGCCCTTGCGTCTTTCTTCTCGTCTTTCTTGTTCATTTGTTTTTGTATCTTTATCTCGTCAATAAGATGATGTGCCTTGCACCATTCTTATATCTTTAGGTGGGTTCTATTAATTCCCACCGTCAATAATTCGGTAATTAAGGGTTGACGTTTTGTCATCTTTCCGATTTCTCTCTGGCGCATACTGCCAGTTTTCTCAGTCACGATGCCCGCATCGCTCCTTCTAAAACTGACACTCTGCCCTCAGAGATAAATCGGAAAGATGTCAAAGCGAATTAATAGAACCCACCTTTATCCAATAAGGCGTTGAGCTGTGTTCCATCTTATTTCTTTATCTCGTCAATAAGATGTTGAGCCTTGCCCCATTTCTCCATCATGAATATTACGTAACGTATGTCCACACAGATACATCTTGCAAGGGTCTTGTCGAAGAATATGCTTCCGGACAGCGAGTCCCAGTTGCCGTCGAAAGCAAGTCCTATAAGCTTGTTGTTTCCGTCGAAGACCGGGGAACCGGAGTTTCCTCCCGTTATGTCGTTGTTTGTAAGGAAGCAGAGGTTCATCGTACCTGTTGTCTTGTCGGTATATCTTCCGAAGTCTGAAGCCTTGAAGAGCGTATGTATCTCCGGCTCGGCGTAGTATTCATAGTTATATCTGTCTCCGGCAGTCTCTTTGTCTCCGAGCAACATCTTCTTGTACAGCGACTGCGGCGTGGTGTAATATCCCGACTCTTTTCCGTTGAGGATATAGCCTCCCACCTGTCCGTAAGACATTCTCATGGTGAAGTTTGCGTCGCTGTAGTGCGGCATGTCCATCTCCATTTGCAGCTTTGCGTCGCAGAGCATGCGCTCCTGGTCGTATATTTCTTTTGTGAAGGAGTTACGCCCTTTCTGTATTGTCTGTAGTATGGCGCATAAATCTTGTCCCATGCTTACAGCGACATCGTCCAGCAAGGCTTTGCTGACCTTTTTCTTGTTAAGGAAGATTTTTTCTCTTGTCATGATTGGCGAAGCGTAAAGCGCCTCAACGTATTCCCTGTATTTGTCCTCTCCCTCCATCTTGTCTATCGTAGCGTAGAAGTCTGGGAGGAACTCGCTTTCCACCTGCTCACGGTAGTTTTTCAGCAGCGCCACGAGAACGTCCTTCTCTGTATCGAGGTCCCATGTCTCGCTGTTGTCGCTGAACATGACGTACTGCTTGCTCTTCTTGTTTGCCGGACCGTAGAGCGTCATTCCGCCGGCGAATTTCATAGCCCTTGTCACCACCTCGTTCTTTCTTATAAACGTCTCATAGAAAATCGTCATAGCCTTGACGTATCGTGACTGCTGGGCGTAAAGA
Organism: uncultured bacterium; assembly: GCA_945829425.1. Taxonomy (GTDB): domain Bacteria; phylum Bacteroidota; class Bacteroidia; order Bacteroidales; family Bacteroidaceae; genus Prevotella. Next base: position 44,961 of record CALZUQ010000002.1, read on the forward strand.
GAGCCGAGCCGCTTTATGTCGAGCTGCCCTTTCAGGTAGCTGGTGCTGTCGATATATTGCTGGATACGTTTCTCGTAAACCCTCTTCATAGAAACAATGCCTATGGAGTCTATACATTTGTTCATGCCGCGTGCGTTCTTCCAGTAGTTGGCAGACTCGGCGAACTTTGAGTCGTATTTTATTCGTACACCTTCATCAGCACGCATGTGTTTCTTCATGACGTCGAGGAGCACAGTCCTCACCTGATGCCGGGGCGTGTTGCTACAGTCGCGCATGGTCTCAATGCCGAAACTGGAAAGGTATCTGTTTGTAGTGCCGGGGTAGCCCATAGTCATGGCAAAGTCCCCTTCTTTATATCCGTCGAAGTTTACTCGTGCGTAGACGGCAGGATGATAAGGTATGTTCTCCTCAGAATATTTTGCCGGCTCACCCGTTTTCGGGTTGCAGTATATGCGGAAGACGGAGAAGTCGCATGTCTGGCGTGGCCACATCCAGTTGTCTGTCTCGCCGCCGAATTTTCCCATAGACTTCGGTATAGTGAATACAAGTCGCACATCATAGAAGTCACGGTATGTCGTGAGGTAATACTTGTTGCCCTCATAGAATGGCTTCAGTTCCACGCGTAGTGTAGAGTCCACCTTAGTGATTTTTTTCTGCTCCACGTTTTCCAGAGAGTCAAGCAGGGCCGTCTGACGTTCCAACGACATTGTCCTGATGCCGTGTGCGAGGACCTCGTCAGTAATGTCGCACTGGGAGATCATGAACGAAACGAAGAGATCTTCGTTAGGCAGTTCCTCCTCGTAGCTTCTCGCCACAAAGCCGTTGAGCAGGTAGTCGTGTTCTGTCGTGGAGTGAGAGCGTATAGCCTCAAAGCCGCAGTGATGGTTGGTAAGCACGAGGCCGTCGGCAGATACTACGACTCCCGAACAGTAGCCGCCGAAGTTCACTACAGCCTTGGATATGGCCCCTTTGTCGTTATAAAGATCTGCATACTTCATGTGGTAGCCCTCCTCCTGCATCTCGTTGAATACCGCTTCCGGAAGGTTTGACAGTGTCCACATTCCTTCGTCAGCCTTTGCCGGCGAACACCATGCTGAAAGAAGGATTACTGCAAGGCATGATAAAAGCCCGCCAAGTTTTTTCGTTATAAACATAAATTCCTGTACCATTTTTACTATACTTTTATCGGTGAGAGATTATGTCCTCCGGACCCATTGGATTGAGGGAAGTTATTTATAGAACCCACCTTGATTATTTAAATATTCTTCTTCCTGCTTTGTTTTTTAGTACGTTCTCTTGTTTTTATTCAAGCTCCTCTTCTCATTTATTCGGACCTTCTAAACGTTTCTAATCCCAGTTCACTCTGTTTGCATAGCTTAGAAATTCACAGTAAACGCTCCGCCGATAATGAAGAGGTTCATGAACTTCTCTGCCTTTCCTTTTGTCGTGGCTGTCAGTCCCTCGTAAACCTCGGGAAAATCTGTCACGAATGCTGTTTTCTCCATTGCCGCTATCGCCTCGTCAGAGAACGCCTTTCCGTAATAGAAGTATTTGTTCTTGGCAATGTCGTAGTCGGCAAACACCTTCCACGAGAAGTTTTCCTTATATCTCCATGTCAGGCTCAGTCCTGCTACGAGGTTCAGCGAGTTGTTTCCGTCAACCTTCATCATCTCATATTCCTCTGTAGCGTTTTCCAATACGTAGTTATAGTTGTTGTTAATTTTGGCGTCGAATGCCGGTGCCGATATGAAGCGGTTTCCGTAAGCGTCCTCATACCAGTAGAGGTTTCCTTTCGACCCGTCCGTCAGGGTGTATGTTCCGGCAACTGAAGGCCGTCCGTTTCTTGCCTTATACGACACCCCGCTTGTCATACGTGTTCCGACGAGGAGCTTTCCACCTAAGCTGAGACGGTGGGAGAGAGGCAGATTGCCGTAGACACCGCAGTCGAGGGAGATGTCTATGAAGTTGTTGTTGTCAAGGTACATGCTGTATATGCCGGGCAGCGGAACGTTCTTCCCGACCTCCGCGTCATAATATTCATACTCGCCGAGCATGGAGTTTATTGCAGCGATAACAGCCTGATCGTCTTCTCCGATGTTCAGACCCCTTGACGGTGTCGTGGTGATGCGTGCCATACCACCTATGCCGATATACTTGTTCAGGAAGTGCGCTCCCTCTACGCCGAATACCGTACTCGTTCCAAGGCGTATGTAGTCTTTTGCGTCGTCGTTGTCGAATGTGAAGTCTATTCTTCCGGTGTGCATACCTACACCCATCTGAATGTCGAAGAACGACGGGTGGTTAGGGTCGGTATATATGGCCATCTCTTTCCTCATGATGCCACGGTTCTTGAATATCATGTCGCCAAGGAAATACCCCACCTCGGTAGAGAAGAGACCTATTCCCGCTCCTGCCACAACGTCTGAAATCCAGTGCCTGTTGTTCAGGACGCGCATTATTCCCGTTGCTGTAGCCACGGTATATCCTCCTACCGAGAACCATGGTGAGCGTGTCAGGCCATACTCCTTGTGCAATACCGTAGCTGCGGCGAATGCCGTTGCGGTATGTCCTGAGGGGAAGGAGTTGCGTGTGGAGTTGTCCGGCCTCATTTCTTTCACGGAATATTTCGTGGAGTTTACGAACGTAGCCATTACGGCATTTGCGAGGAGCGTAGAAGTCACGAAGCGCGGCCAGTCAGAGCGTCCTTCATACCCTGCGAGTTTCAGGCCTGTCACGACGGCGTAAGGAGCAAACTGCGTATAGTTGTCTACCTCGCTCTTGAAGTTTTCCTCGAAGTTGAAACGCGCCGAACGGAACGCTTTCTTCTGGCTTTTTATTATGAACGACGAGAGGAAGATTGGTATTCCGGCGTACGTGACGTCCCTTTTCCAGTTATAGTACGGCTTGCTGTTGCCGAAGTCTATACATTTCTCACCCAGGAAGTTACGGTAATACTTCAGCGTGTCAGTACTGTTCTTCTCCAGAATGTCGGCAATCTCCTTGCTTACTTCTGGCTTATTGAGTGTGTACTCGTCTGCGCTGCTCTCTTTCGGCGCAAAGCTGCAGTGCGAAGCCTGCAGAGCGTCTTCAGTTGTATTTACATTTTCTGCGGCAGCTGTCATGAAGGCGCCGAGCACCGTCAAAACGCATAAAAAGTTTCTTTTCATACTTTAACTGTTACTTTTCTTCATTTTTCTTGTTGTTATTACTTGTTGCTATTGCGTCATCTCCCTAACCTTTTTACCTGTTGTGTTCATCTCCCTTATTATTCTCACTCCCTCGTTATATATGTCATTGCTGTCGTTTATCACCTCATAGTATGCCGACTGTGTGAATATGTCGCGTGCTATGAGGGCTTTTATCTGCCGTGCCATTTCGGGCAGTGCTCTTTGCTTTTCCTCTTCGTCCTTTGGTGTCACGCCCTCTTTCTCGCCTTCTTTCACAATCTCGTCGAGGAGGCTCATTGGTGTCTCGTAGCTCTTTTTGAATTCTGCTACATCGGGATACTGCATGAGCGTTTTCCTGTTTTTGTCGAAATATTTCAGTATCTTTGTCACTATGATGCCCTTTGCCACGAGTTTGCTATGGTATCTGGTATATTTCATGGTATCGAGTGGCACGAAGATGTCTGGCATGATGCCCCCTCCGCCATACACTGTGCGGTGGTCGTTAAGCGTCTCGTATTTCAGTGAGTCTGCGAAGTGTATGGAGTCACGGCAGGTCAGTTCGCCCTTCTTCAGCCTTTCGTTTATGTCCATGTCATAGTCTTTCTTGTCGCCCGGCTTGAAAGGCTTCTGTATGCAGCGTCCTGTAGGTGTGTAGTAATGAGCCACAGTGAGGCGTATCATCGAACCGTCAGGAAGTTCAATAGGTCTCTGCACCAGTCCTTTGCCGAATGTCCTTCGCCCCACCACAACACCTCTGTCCTGGTCTTGTACGGCTCCGGAGACAATCTCTGACGCCGAGGCGGAATATTCGTTCACGAGCAGTACGATGTTTCCACGTCTCATCCTGCCGTGACCGGTAGCACGTGACTCATGGCGTGGTACAGCACGTCCTGTGGTATATACTATCAGAGCATCCTCGTTGAGGAACTCGTCCGCCACTCTTTCTGCCGCAGAGAGATAGCCCCCGCCGTTGTCCTGAAGGTCGAGTATCAGGCTGAACTCCTTATCGGGAGCCAAACTTTCCGACACCGTCTTCAGCGAGTCTATCGCCGCCACGACCTCAGCGTGTGTCGTTGCGCTGAATTTCTGCAGCTTAACGTAGCCTATTCCTGGTTCTATGATATAAGCAGCGTCCACGCTGTTGAGAGGTATCTTGTCGCGTGTTATGCGGAAGGTCAGCAGCGAGCGTTCTCCTGGTCTTTTCACGCTTACGGTAACCTTTGTACCTTTCTTTCCCCTAAGCCTTTTCATGATGTCCGTCCTCGACATCTTCACTCCGGCTATGGCGGTATCGTTTACTGCCACTATTCTGTCTCCGGCGAGTATGCCAACCTTTGCCGAGGGGCCGCCGCTTATTGTCTGTATGACGAGCAGTGTGTCTTCTATCATGTTGAACTGCACTCCTATGCCGTCGAAGTTGCCTTCTAAGGGCTCCGTAAGTTCCTTTGTCTCCTTAGCCGAGGAGTATGAGGAGTGAGGGTCGAGGCGTGAGAGCATACCTTTTATTCCCTCCTCCACGATATTGTTTGCGTCTAAGGAGTCTACATAAAGGCTCTCTATGGCCATTTCTGCAATCTGCAGTTTCCTCAACGGCGAGTCGGCGCTGAAATTCAGCTTAAGTTGCGCCATGGTGGCCATAGAGACCGTCAGCAATGCTGTCAGCAGTATTTTTCTCATCTGTTCTGTTTTTTGTTTCTGTGGGTATAAACCCCTACATGTCTTCTTCTGGTAAGTCCTCTTCAATCACGAGGTTGTTTATGATGAAGTTCTGGCGTTCCACCGTGTTCTTTCCCATATAGTATTCCAGGAGTCTCTGCACCTGGTCTTCCTGTCTCAGGGTCACCTGTTCAAGCCTTATGTCCGGTCCTATGAATCCGGCGAACTCGTCAGGGTTTATCTCTCCGAGACCTTTGAAACGCGTTATCTCTGGGTCAGGTCCCAGGTCGGCGATGGCCTGTAGCCTCTCCTCCTCGCTGTAGCAGTAGCGTGTTATGAAGTCTTTCTGCTTCTCGTTCCTTGCCACACTCTTTTCGTCAGCCGCCTTAACCACCTCGCGGTTCTTTATCTTCGTTCGTTTGTTTCTTACGCGGAAGAGCGGAGTCTGCAGGACGTAGACATGGCCTTTTCTCACCAGTTCCGGGAAGAACTGCAGGAAGAAGGTTATTATGAGCAGTCGGATGTGCATGCCGTCGACATCGGCATCAGTAGCTACGATGACCTTGTTATATCTCAGCGTGTCAAGGCCGTCCTCAATGTCGAGAGCCGCTTGCAGAAGGTTAAACTCTTCATTTTCGTAAACCACCTTCTTCGTAAGTCCGAAGGAGTTCAGTGGCTTCCCTCTCAGCGAGAAGACAGCCTGCGTGGTGACGTTTCTCGACTTCGTTATAGAGCCGGAAGCGGAGTCGCCCTCAGTGATGAATATCGAAGACTCCTCCTTCAGCGGATTCTTGAAGTCAGAATAGTGTACGCGGCAGTCGCGGAGCTTCGGGTTGTGGAGGTTTGCCTTCTTTGCCCTTTCACGTGCGAGCTTTGTGATGCCCGCCATGGCTTTCCTCTCTTTTTCCGAGGATGTTATCTTCTCAAGAATGATGTCGGCAATGTCGGTGTTCCTGTGCAGGAAATTATCCACCTCGGTATGTACGAAATCCCCGACATATTTGTTTATGCTTATGCCGTCAGGAGCCATTTGCAGCGAGCCGAGCTTTATCTTCGTCTGTGACTCGAACATAGGCTCCTCAACGTTTACCGCTATCGCCGCCACTATGCCGTTGCGTATGTCTGTAAACTCAAAGGCTTTCTGGAAATAGTCTTTCAGTGTCTTGGCTATGTGCTCCTTGAATGCCGACTGGTGTGTGCCACCCTGTGTGGTATGCTGTCCGTTGACAAACGAGTGGTACTCCTCGCCGTATTGGTTGGCGTGTGTGAAGGCTATCTCTATGTCATCGCCCTTGATATGTATTATAGGGTATAGCGGTGTCGAGGACATATTGTCCTTCAGCAGGTCCTGAAGTCCGTTTCTCGACGCTATGCGCCTGCCGTTGTGCATGATGATAAGCCCGGAGTTGAGATACGTGTAGTTTCTCAGCATTTCCGCTACGATATCATCCTGGAAACGGTAGTTGACGAAGAGCGTATTGTCCGGTTCGAAGAATATGAAGGTGCCGTTCTCCTCTTCCGTAGGTGTCGTCTCGTCCTCTATGAGTATTCCGCGTTCGAAATATGCCCGTCGCATCACTCCGTCACGGAACGAGCGCACCTCAAAGCGTGAGGATAGGAAGTTTACCGCCTTTACACCTACGCCGTTCATGCCCACCGACTTCTTAAAAGCCTTGGAGTCGTATTTTCCACCAGTATTGAGTTGTGAAACAGCCTCAATCATCTTTCCTTGCGGTATGCCGCGGCCATAGTCACGTATAGCCACAGCCCCCTGTGTCTCAGTCTCTTTAACGTTGAGCACAGTGATAGGAGAATCTTTTCCGAAGACATCCACCTCAATGCGTTTTCCGGCGTTCATGCGGAACTCGTCTATACTGTTGTCTATAGCTTCTTTCAGCAGTACGTAAATGCCATCTTCGGCGTGTGTGCCGTCGCCGAGTCGTCCGATATACATTCCCGGTCGTGTACGGATATGCTCTACGTCAGACAGTTTCCTGATGTTGTCGTCGGTATATTCTACCTGCTGTTCCTGTATTTCTATGTCCTCTGTCATTAAGGTTAGGTTTTTATGGAGGGTACTCTACAGTCCCGCCTTATTCTTATATGGCGCGGCAGCCTTTTTAAGGTGTGCTTTGCCGTTCTGTGGTTTTCTGTCTCTGTTATGCCACGATTTTCCTCTTCTTCATGTCATAGCGGTTTCTTCCAACAAACCCTGCGCTTATGGTTCTCGTGCTCGAAAGCGTCCCATTGCCCTTGTACAGCCTTGTTGTCTGCCATTTCGACCTGTGTCTCCGCCCATTTGTATTTGTATTTCTGGAACATAGGTATCAGGTCGTAGAAGAGCAAGGCGTTGGCACCCTTGCTGCGGTATTCAGGCAGTATGCCTATGAGCAGCAGGTCTATACCTTCTGTCTTATGGAACTTCAAAGCTCTTATCAAGTGCCACCAACCCCAAGGCAGCAAGCGTCCACGGCGGCATTTCCTCATGGCTTGAGCCAAGGACGAGATTGTTATTCCTGCTCCTATGATGCGGTGTTCCGGCGTGTTCCAGTCTTCTATGAACGTCAGGAGCGTCATGTCGAGAGCCGGAGCGAACATTTTTACCGTCTGATGTATCTGCCGTTCCGTCATTTCGCTATATCCGTAGAGGTCTTTGTATGTGGCGTTTATTATCTGGAAGAGTTTTTGTCCCATTTGCTCTTTTCCGAACACCTCGCTGCGTTTTATCTTCCTGATATGCAGGTTATAGCGTTTCATAATCATTTCGCTGACCTTCTTGAACTTCTCTGGCATGACCTCCGGCACCTTAACGAGATATTCGTTGTATCTGTTGTCCACCTCATATCCTCCCAGCTGTTCAAAGAGCTGAGGGTAATAGGCGTAGTTGTATATTGTTGGCATGGTGCCCATGCGGTCGAAACCGTATGTCAGCATGCCTTCTGGATCCATGTCTGTAAAGCCGAGAGGGCCTACGATATGTGTCATGCCATGTTGCCTCCCGAAGTCCTCTACTGCTTCCATAAGTGCCCGAAGCACGTCAATGTCGTCTATGAAGTCTATCCAACCGAACCTGACGTTCTTCTGGTCCCAGCGTTTGTTGGCGAGGTTGTTTATTATGGCTGCCACCCTTCCTGCGAGCTGGTTGTCTTTATAGGCAAGAAAATACTCCGCCTCACAAAATTCGAAGGCGGCGTTTATGTCTTTTGACAGAGTGTTCATCTCGTCGCTGAAAAGACATGGCACGTCATAATCGGAGGTCGCGTATAATGTGTAGTGGAAGTCGATAAATGTTTTAAGGTCTTTCTTCGTCTCAACCTTTCTTATTACAATATTTGCCATCGTATAATATAATAATGTATAATAGGGTACAAAATTAAGAAAAAAATGTCATTACATACGATAAGCAAGAGATTTTTTTGTTTTTTTTAATCTTTTTCTGTTATTAGGAGAATATGCCGCTTGCCGACTGTTGTGGCAAAGATATATGTCTCGCCGCCGTCCTTTAAGCCGGTCTCTGAGTTAAGGCGTTTCTTTAGCTGGGCAGCGGAAAGAGGAAAATTACGCACGGCGACATTGGCGTGGGTAATGCCTGAGAGACAACGTCTTAACTCCTTGCGGTTAAGCGAACAGATAGCCTTGATACGGAACGTACGGCAAGGAAAAGGGCGTGGCGGGACACCCTCAGTAAGGAAGAGGTGGCTGTTCTTTTCTATTCCACGTAACGCAAAGCTGCAGCAAAGGTCGCCAAAGCATCCGGCCTTCATAATCGAGGCGTTAGGGACGCAGAGCGTCATGCCTTCTGCCGGCATGGCGTATTCCGGCAGTGGAGCGTCGGAGACGAGTGGTGTCACGAACACCTCGTCGTCATTGGTGCAGAATACCTTCGTCTCATGAACCCTCTCACTCATGCCGTCGTCGACAAGCTTGTCAACCTCTGCGTCGCCGGCTATTACGAGCAGCGTCTCCTTACACTCGTTCTTTACCGAGAGGATATGCACCTCACAGACACCCGGGAGTTGGCGGCACGCCTCGCGGTGGTCGAGCATTGGCGACAGTTTTATAATAATCCACCGTGCATGGCTCTTCAGGGAAGGAAGGAGGCTTACGACATCGGGTGAGCAGTCGGATATGGCGTAGGTCTTCATGCCGTTGACGTCGCGGCGGGCTGGGTCAAGGTATATCACGCCGTAGGTCTCTTGCGTTGTCTCAAGGAAATGCTCTGTGGTATCGTGGCATACGCTGATGTTCTCTCTTCCGAGAATGTGGAAGTTATGACGGGCGATATCACAGAGATACTCCTGCCGCTCAACGTATGTCGCTGCACCGCACGCCATGCTCATATACGACAGGTCTACGCCGAAGCCGCCCGTGAGGTCCGCCATGCTTGCCAATGCCTTTCCTCTCATGTCCGGCGTTACGTGGTTATAAGTATCCAATGTCTCGTCACCATGATATGAAGAGGATATGCCATAGCAGAGCCTGACAAGGAGGTTGCGCTTATATTCCGCTGTCTTTTCGTTAGAGCATTGCTCTAAGGAGATATGTTTCGGAAAGACTATGCCTTCATGCTCCGCCCAGAGCGGTATCTTCTCCAAGGCTCTCTGCCTTCCGTCTATCTGCTCAAGGGCGAAGGTGAGGTCAATGTCTTTAATGCCCTGATATTTCAGTGCCAGGGTCTTGACGTCGTCGTTGCGGTGTGCGGTGATGAAAGCCGCCGTTTCGGGAGAGATATGTATCATTTTTCTGGGGATAACGGATAATTTGGTGTGTTCTGCCAATTCAAAATACAAAGGTAATCATTTTTTCAGAAAATGCAACATAATGTCTTTATTCTTTCATTCTCTGACCCTCGTTATGCCTCATGTCATCTGAAAAAAGAATAAAATTGAAGTTATTTGATGAAAGAATGTCACAGATTAAGAATAATTTTGTAACTTTGCGCAAAATATCTCCCATGCCATACTGACACAACGTGGCACACAATGCTGACGAAAGTAAAAAAGACAACCAATGAGTGAAGAATTTGACATACACAAGCCGGAGCAACGACCGTCGGAAAAAGATTTCGAGAACGCACTGCGACCGTTGACGTTCAACGATTTCACCGGACAGCCAAAGGTGGTCGAAAACCTCAGTGTTTTCGTTGAGGCGGCGAAATACCGTGGCGAGCCGTTAGACCATACCTTGCTACACGGTCCTCCGGGACTTGGCAAGACGACGTTGTCTAACATCATTGCCAACGAACTCGGCGTGGGCTTCAAGATTACCTCAGGACCTGTCCTCGACAAGCCCGGCGACCTCGCTGGAATTCTTACGTCGTTAGAGCCGAACGATGTCCTCTTCATCGACGAGATACACCGACTCAGCCCTGTCGTAGAGGAATATCTTTATTCTGCCATGGAGGACTATCGTATAGACATAATGATTGACAAAGGACCTTCCGCGCGTTCTATACAGATTGACCTCAACCCCTTTACTCTTGTCGGTGCAACGACGCGCTCAGGATTGCTCACAGCTCCGCTGAGGGCACGCTTCGGCATAAACATGCACTTGGAGTATTATGACCCGGCGACGCTGATGAAAATCATACGCCGATCGGCACGCATCCTGCAGGTGCCTATTTCTGACAAGGCTGCCATGGAGATTGCACGACGATCGCGAGGCACGCCACGTATAGCCAACGCACTGCTGCGGCGTGTACGCGACTTTGCACAGGTGAAGGGTAATGGTGCCATTGACACGGCGATTGCTGAGATGTCACTCTCGGCTCTTAACATAGACTCTTACGGGCTCGACGAGATAGACAACAAGATACTCACCGTGATAATAGACAAGTTCCAGGGCGGACCGGTAGGAATCTCTACCATAGCCACGGCGATAGGAGAAGATGCGGGAACCGTAGAGGAGGTCTACGAGCCGTATCTCATCATGGAGGGATTTATGAAGCGTACGCCACGTGGGCGTGTGCTTACCGAACTGGCTTATCGTCATCTTGGCCGCAATATGTACACCTCTAACGGAGCAGGGCCAACACTCTTCGATTGAACGCATTGCGCACCGAGAGCCCATACCCCCCCCCTAACAATATATAACGTTAGCTTCTGTTGTCATTCGATTAATGCAGAAAAGATTGATATGATAGGAATATTCACAGGCAGTTTCGACCCTTACACCATAGGTCACGACGACATTCTCCGGCGTGCGCTCCCTCTCTTCTCACGTGTCGTTATAGGAGTAGGTGTTAACGAGCATAAGAAATATATGTTCTCTATGAAGGAGAGGTGTGAGGCGATAGCGCGTATATACTCTGACGAGACAAAGGTGGAGGTAAAGGAATACTCTGACCTCACGGTAGACTTTGCACGTCGTGAGGGTGCTTCGTACATCATAAAGGGTGTGCGAAGCATAAAAGACTTTGAGTATGAGAGGGAACAGGCGGAAATAAACAGGCAGCTTACCGGAATTGAGACACTCCTCCTTTTCTCAGACCCTCGCTATTCAAGTCTCTCTTCATCTGTCGTTAGGGAACTGATGCACTTTGGTCAGGATGTCTCCTCCTTCCTCCCTCAGCCAGTCAAATAATTCTTTTTCTCTTGCCCGCTCTCTATCCCTTTTTTCGTCGTGTTGTCATAATCTGTCTTGGCACTTAGTCTATATCTTTTGTCGCTCTCTCTCCTGCTGGCTTTATTGTGTCTTTTATCCTTTAGCTGTCATGTAGTTTTGTCATGTCGTCATGCGCCAGTTGGAGAAATGGTAAAAAACGGAAAGGCACCCCTTCCTCCTTCCCTTTATCCATTGTGTCGCTTGTCTTCCTCTTCTCTTTGTTTTTCCTTCTTTCTACAAGAAAAAACGCCCTCAATCCCCCATTTTTTTTATGCCTATAAAAATTTTTTTCTATGCCTATAAAAAAATTTTTTCATAGGCATGAAGCAAAATTTCTATGGTATAGCAGAATCTCAGCTAAAACTTAATGCTGTTTCACGCTTCCTGTGTAGAGAGTCAATGCACCTTTGTGAAAAGACAAAATGGTAAATTACGGAATAACATGTTTATCCCAATATATGAAGGAACTGTAAAGGATATTATGTTTTTGTTGTCCTTTACAGTTCCTTCTATCATGTTTCCACATTTCCTGTTCCGTTCCGTCACGGTTTTTTCTCTCTTATTGTCACATTTCCTGTTCCACAACAGTTTTCTTTATTCCTGTTTATATGTTTTCCAATATATACCCAGGTTTTCTCTTCTGTGACATAAGTTTATTATTCCTTTTCTACATTATTTCGTAGTTTTCTTCTCAGAGAACTTCACATATCCTCTTACGAGATGTCGTAATGCGCTGAGCATTTCCGAACTCTCCTGTATAATGTTCAGGAAGAGCGTCATAGTCTCAATGTTCAGCTGGTATTTCTGGATGTCGTCGATAATACGTTTGCGTAAGCGAGAGAGCGTAAGCTGTAAGGTGTTGGCGTCTATACGTATCGTCTCAGCCCCTTCCGTTGTGTTCGCTGCCATCATTTGTGACGTACGTTTATATAGCTTCTCTACCTCGTTGCGCATATCCGTGAATGCTGACACATACTCTCCGGAGACAGGCGAGAAATTATTCCCTACATGCTCACGGCAGGTGTCGCTGAGGCGTTTCAGGCAGTACTGCATCTGCTGTGCAGCGTTAATCATCAGGAAGAACCATGTGTTACGTTCAATGGCGCGTATAGGGTCTATGCGCCTCAAGCCTATGATATGTCTGCGGCGCTGGCGTTTAATCAGCTTTTTGTTTTCGTCGATATCTACAGAGATGCGTTTCAACGGACGGTATTCTTCGTGGAAGAAAGACTCTGTTATTGTCTCGTAGGCACGTATACAGAAAAGCAGGTGGTTACAGTTGCATTCCGCAAGATGACGGTTGAGAAGTTTCCACGACTCCTCTGGGTTGCGCGAGCGGAGTATGTCGCTGAATATGATGTCAGCCGGTTTCTCTGCTTTCTTTTCCTTATATTTCAGGTTGCTGCGTACAATGAGGAAGACGGACACCGCTACGGCTATTGCCATGGCTATGAAGCTGCCAAAGTACATGATGTTCGTAATGATATAACATGCCACGAAGGCCACGCCGGCAGTGATAAACCACCCACCGATGACTGATATGACACCCGTGATACGGAAGACGGCGCTCTCTCTGCCCCATGCGCGGTCGGCGAGCGAAGTACCCATGGCAACCATGAACGTGACGTATGTCGTTGAGAGAGGCAGCTTGAGAGACGTGCCGAGGGCTACGAGGAGTCCTGCAAGGACAAGATTTACTGCGGCACGTATATGGTCGAAGGCGGCACCGGAAGGCAGAAGGGCGGCGTCGGAGTTGAAGCGCGAGTTTATCCAACGCATGGCAGGCTGCGGCAGTGCACAACTGACAACACTGGAGAGATGTGATGACGAGCGCACTAGGAAGCGTGCTACGGCGGAAGAGCCAAACATTTCGTCGCCTTCATCCTGACGGCTGAGATCTACACTCGTCTTCACCACGTTTTGCGCCTTCTTTGAAAAGCACAGCGAGAGAACCATTATCACTCCGGCGGCTATGAGGAAGATGACAGGAGTATTCGCTGTCTCCATAAGGCTCGTCATATAGAAGGCGTTAGGGTCGCCGTTGCCGTTCGTCATATAATCACGGTAGGATTCAAGACCCGTAAGAGGCACACCGACGAAGTTGACAAGGTCGTTGCCTGCGAAAGCCATGGCGAGAGCGAAGGTGCCAAGGAGAACCACAAACTTCAGCACTGGCATCTTGAAAGCAGAGAGTACGGTCATGATAACCGAGAAGCCCGCTATGCCTCCAAAGATAATATACCATGTGTTTGCGTCTATGATAGCCTTTACGTCAGGCGTCATGAACGTCGTAGACTTCAGACCTTTGATAAGCAGAAACCAGATAATGCCTGTAATGGCTATGCCAGAGAAGATGCCGATTTTCAGCGACGATGTGGTGAGACGTCCCATAGCACCGTCAGAAGATGTCGTCGTGCCGTTGATGCGGTAGGTGAAGGAGAAAACGATACGGGCTATCCACTGAACTATTGTTCCGAAGACGAAAGCTATGGCGACGCTGAGGAAGATGGCAAGGATGACGCTGAGAGCCTTCTCTGCATTGAGCATGTCGCCGAGCATAAGAGGAGTGCCGTCAGGCATTGTTGCGCCTGCCACGATATGTATTATGGCTATGGCGAAAGCGCCGCCGAGAAGTTCGAAGACCATGCTCACCGTCGTGGATGTCGGCATGCCGAGGGAGTTGAAGATATCCAACAGGATAACGTCAGTAACCATGACCGCAAGGAAGACGCACATCACGTCATGGAAGGTGAAATACTCTGGTGTCATGATACCATGGCGCGCGACATCCATCATGCCGTTGCTCAACGCGGCACCGGCGAAAACACCTATAGAGGCTATGAGGACAATAGTGCGGAAACGTGCAACCTTGGCTCCTATTGCGGAGTTGAGAAAGTTTACGGCGTCGTTGCTCACTCCTACTACAAGGTCGAAGATGGCGAGGACGATAAGAAAGGCTACTATACCTAAATAGAATAAGTCCATATATGTTATAATTTATGTTAGAAACGTATTGCTATCTCACAGACAATCTTGTCCAGCTCGCTCTCCTTAGGCTTGGCGTCGCCAGGATACCAGTAACGCTCGTAGTTGAGGCGTATGTCTGTAGGAAACACCTTGTTGGCTACATGAAACGTAGCGCCGAGAGTCATGCGGTGACGTTCAAAGTCTGACAACGCAAGGCGTGACGTGGGTTGTCCCGAGGAATCCTTCACAAAGCCGGACTTGCCGTCGGTATGGTCGCCGAGATAGTCATAGCGGGCAAGGAGACTGACTCCGTCAAAGAAATAGTCTCTCTCCTTTCTCGTGCTGCGGAAGGGAATACGGTATATTGCCATAGAGTTGATGCACGAGCAGTCGTCAAAGACATTGTCCGAATAATGCTTGCGCAGGTATTCCGCCTCGACGTGCAGTGACTTGCTGTGCCAGTAGGCTCCGATGTCAAACGACGTGTACTCCGCCTGACGCTCGGCAAAGGCGGTGTGCTGTATGCTCGGAACAATGGCTATGCCTTCAACAGGATAGAACAGCATGCGCACGGAATAGTTACAGTCAGAGTGCCATGCCGTCTTTTGGTTGTTGATGTTCGAACCGTTGAACAAACCGCCCGAGAGGCTTAACAATGGGCGCTTGCCTTCACCGGAAGGAGTCAGGAACGTATATCCCGCGAGTATGCCGACGTCACGCACGTCGCCAGCCTGTTTGGCTATGAACGAGCGGTTGGCAAAATACTGCTCTGAGGGGTTACGGTGAGCGTCGATGCTGAAAGGCAGACGTTGCTGACCTACGCTGATGCTGAGGTTAGGCGTCGCGAGAATGCCTACCCAGCAGTCTTTCATCTTTATCTCTGTCTCGTCCTGAAGGTCTACCTCAACCTTGTACGAAGAACGCAGGGGAAGGGCACCGGAAAGGCTTATGCGCGCATTGCGCACCTCAAAGCGTTCTGCGTCAAGCTCAGGCTCATACTCGTATTTACCTCGCAAAATGCCTCGTAGCTTTGGCTTGTATTTCTCTTTCAAAGACTCTTCGCTCGTGTCGTCTTTTCCGCCGTTGTCTACGGCGAGGGCTTCCTCAAGTCTTGCTATACGTTCCTCAAGGCTCTGGCCTCTGACTGCTGTCGGGAGGCTCAAGCCCAAAAGGAGAATGGCGGCTGACATCGTGATGGTTCGTTCTTTAAATCTCATGATGGTTTTCGTATTGTTGTACTGATAAAAACACTGCTCGTAATGGTGTAGTGTTACACCTTATTATATTTATATATGGCCTGATCTGCTTATCTTTCTCACACTCTGCAAGACTGACTTCTTGTGTCTGCGATTGGCTGCTTTTGCCCATGCTCTGAGGACTGCTTGCGTATTTCTGCACGACGCATACTGCATTACGGGTGCAAAGGTAAGCCTGCGGTATTTCCCGTATATTACATATATGTTACAATTTTGTTACATCTGACGTGGGAGGAACAAGCCTTGCCATTATGCTATTGCTCCTAACTGCTGTTCTCTTTTATCCCTAATATGAGGAATGCTCTCCCTTTTCTTGCTTTTTGTAGGCAGAAAAAGCCCTTTTTGTTTATTTAGATTAAAAAAACATGCGGTTCAACAAAAAAAATCTCTAAAAAATTCGTAGATAATTATTTTTTGTTGTACCTTTGCCAAATAAAAGCCATTTCGTTTCATTGTCTTTCTGAAAGAGACAGAAAAACGGTTGGCAGAAACGATACTATCACGGTCGTAGTTAAAAACAGTAAAATAACTTAAATAGAAATAGGTATATTATGTGCGGTATTGTAGGATACATAGGAGACAAGCAGGCAGCACCAATACTCATCAAAGGGTTGCATCAGTTGGAATATCGTGGATATGACTCTGCTGGCATAGCTTTGAATAATGGTGACGGAGCTGACTTCGACATATATAAGGAGAAAGGAAAGGTAAGCAACCTTGAAGAGAGCGTGGTGGCTAACAAACCAACGGCTACTGTGGGAATAGGACATACACGATGGGCTACTCACGGCGAGCCCTCGACGTTGAACGCTCACCCGCATCTCGCCATGAGCACAGAGGTGGTGCTTGTGCATAACGGCATAATAGAGAACTATAAGGAGCTGAAGGAACAGCTCGAAGAGAAAGGATATACCTTCGTAAGCCAGACAGATACCGAGGTGCTCGTAAACCTCGTCGACTACTGCTACCAGAAAAACGGGAAACACCTACGTAACGCAGTGCTTCAGGCGCTAAACCATGCCATAGGGGCATACGCCATAGCAGTAATGGAGAAAAAAGACAATGGGCATATCGTCTGTGCAAGGAAGGCTTCACCACTCGTAATAGGTGTAGGAGAGGAGAACAAGGAGTTCTTCATCGGAAGCGACGCAACACCTATGGTGGAATATACAAAGAAGGTGATATACCTCGACGATGAGCAAATCGCTGACGTAAGGCTCGGAAAAGATGTTGGCATAGTGAACCTCGACAAGTCAAGGGCAGATGTCAACGTCAAAGAGATTGATCTCGACATCTCTGCGCTTAGCAAGGGCGGCTACCCGCACTATATGCTTAAGGAGATTTTCGACCAGCCACAATGTATACGCGACTGTATGCGTGGACGTGTCGTAAAGGTGAAGGGAGACAAGGGCGGAGTGCATTATGAGGTGCATCTCTCAGCATTGAAAAACTTCAAGTCAAAGCTGATACGTGCACGCCACGTAATAATCGTAGCATGTGGAACATCATGGCACGCCGGACTCATAGGTAAGCAGATAATAGAGCAGATGTGCCGCATAAGGGTGGAGGTAGAGTATGCCAGTGAGTTCAGATACCGTAATCCCGTAATAGAAAAAGACGACGTGGTGATAGCTATAAGCCAGAGCGGAGAGACGGCAGATACATTGGCGGCTATACAGTTGGCAAAAGAACAGGGCGCTCTGATCTTCGGCATCGTAAACGGAGTAGGAAGCAGCATTGCGCGCGAGAGCGACACAGGCATATACATTCATGTAGGACCGGAAATCGGTGTGGCGTCAACAAAGGCGTTCACTGGACAGGTAACGGTGCTTGCCATGCTCGGATTGGCGCTCGGCGACGCACTCGGAACAATATCCTGTGAGGAATATCAGCAGATATGTCATGAGCTGACGCTCCTGCCAGACAAGATGAAGCGCATACTTGAGCATAACAGCGAGATAGAAAACCTCGCATCCTCATACAGATATGCCAAGAATTTCCTGTATCTCGGAAGAGGATACAACTATCCGGTAGCACTGGAAGGAGCGTTGAAACTCAAGGAGATAAGCTATATCCATGCAGAGGGATATCCTGCTGCCGAGATGAAGCACGGACCTATAGCACTCGTCGACGCTGAAATGCCTATAGTGTTCATTGCCACACACCATAAGCTATACAAGAAGGTGATAAGCAATATGCAGGAGGTGCAGAGCCGTAAGGGACGCATCCTCGCCATTGTGACAGAGGGCGATGAAGAGATAAGGAAGATATGCGAGAACGTGATAGAGATACCAGAAGTGCTTGAACCTCTCGTGCCGCTTCTCTCGGTCATACCGCTTCAGATGCTTGCATATCACGTAGCGGTAAAGAAAGGGCTGAACGTCGACATGCCACGAAACCTGGCAAAGTCGGTAACAGTAGAATAACTGTCCTGCTGTGCTAACCATACCTCTGACACATAAAGACAACCCTCGTCTCATGGGGGCAAACATCGCTGAGAGCATAAAGGGCTCCCTCAAAATCAGCAAAACAATAATAAAAATATAGCGATAAATCCTACTTGATAATCAAAATTCTTTATGGAGAATAACAACAAGACACAGCAGCCTGTCGCCCAGGTTGCCAATCCCGAAGAAGGGCAACTCACAATGAAGGAACTCTTCTACACCTGTCTGGGAGAATGGAAGTGGTTCGTTCTCTCACTATTCCTTTGTTTGGCTTTGGCTACGGTATATCTTCTTCGCACGCCGAAGACATATACACGCTTCTCTTCTATTGTAATTAAAGAGGACAGAAAGGGAAGGTCTATTGCCTCTGACATGACAAGCGCATTCAGTGATATGGGACTGATGGCTTCAAATACTAACGTACAGAACGAGCTGCTGACGCTTCAGTCACGTGACGTGGCACTGAGCGTAGCAAGGAGACTCGCTCTCAACGTAAACTATTCTGTTGACGGCACATTCCATCGAGAGACAATTTACGGAACGCAGAACCCGGTAAAGATTGAGTTTCCCGGACTTAACGACGACGATGTCGTGACCTTTGACTTATACCTCGGGGAGAAAGATACTTTCACTGCCAATAACTTCACGCTGAAAGGCGAGAAGATGGAAGGTGAGGTCCAGGGCACCGTAGGAATGAACATCACGAAGACTCCTGTGGGACGTATCGTCGTGCATAAGTCTCCATATTACAAGACAGCGCAGGTTGAGGGACCTATACACGTCTCACGCGTCGGAATAAGGGCGGCACAGGCAAAGGTACTCGCTTCGTTTACGGCAAACCTGAACAACAAGCAGGCGACAGTCATTGACATGTCTTACAAAGACGTCTCAACACAACGTGCAGAAGATGTCCTGAACACCGTAATATCTGTTTACAACGAAAACTGGGTGAAGGACAAGAACCTCATCGCCGTAAGCACATCGCAGTTTATAAACGAGCGTCTGCAGGTCATTGAGCGTGAACTGGGAAATGTCGACAATGACATCTCGTCTTATAAGTCTGCAAACCAGATTACAGACCTTATGGCGGTAAGTAATATGTACCTCCAGCAGACAGGTACAGCGGAGGTGAACATACTTGCACTGAACAACCAGATATACATGGCGAAGTATATCCGTAACTACCTTTCAAACAGCAAGAATAAAAGACAGCTCCTCCCTGCCAACTCTGGTATCGAAAACAACAATATTGAGAGTCTCATTACGAGATACAACGAGCTGATGCTCAACCGTAATAACCTCGCCTCGAACAGCTCTGAGCAGAATCCTATCGTCGTGGACCTCGACGCACAGCTTGAGGCTATGCGTATAGCTATTATATCGTCCATAGACAATGAGATAAAGACACTCGAAACACAGATAGAGTCGCAGAGAAGCTTCGGAGGTCAGGCAAAGGCGAAAATCACATCAAACCCTACACAGGCAAAGTACCTCCTGTCTGTCGAGCGTCAGCAGAAGGTGAAAGAGAGCCTCTATCTCTTCCTCTTGCAGAAACGTGAGGAGAACGAGCTGTCACAGGCTTTCACTGCCTACAACACACGCATCATTGACGTTCCACAGGGAAGCAACATTCCTACCTCGCCAGTGAACATGCAGATACTCCTTATCGCTTTCGTAATAGGTCTGTGTATTCCGCTCGCCGTAATTTATATGCGTGAGTCTATGAATACGGCGATAAGAAGCAGAAGAGACATAGAGAATAAGATATCAATGCCGTTCCTCGGAGAGATACCTCTGCTGAGAAGAAAGGGAGAAAAGAAAAAATGGCAGTTCTGGAAGAAAAAAGACGACTCGAAGAAGTACACATTTGTCGTTAAGAATAAGAGCCGTGGACTCCTCAACGAGGCGTTCCGCGTCATAAGCACAAACCTTGAGTTCATGACAGGAAACTCTTCCGGCTCTGCTACGGTGTTCATGACTACGTCTTACCTCCCGGGCTCAGGAAAGTCGTTCATTGCCGCAAACCTCGGTGCGGTGTTCTCCATAAAGAACAAGAAGATACTTGTCATCGACGGTGACCTCCGACATGCCTCTCTCTCACAGTATGTAGGAAAAAACGACAAAGGCTTAACGGAATATCTTGCGGGCTCCTTGACAAATATTGACGATGTCATCGTTCACGTAGAAAAGTATGAAGGCTTTGACATACTGCCTGTAGGCACTATACCTCCTAACCCTTCAGAATTGCTGTATAGTGAGCGCTTCGCAAATCTCATAGCTGACATGAGGAAGAGGTATGAATATATCATTATTGACTGTCCGCCTATTGACGTCGTAACAGATGCTACTATCATTGAGAAGCAGGTTGACCGCACTATCTTCATTGCCCGAATAGGACTGTTCGAGCGTTCTATGGTAGCTCAGCTTGAAAGAGACTTCCAGAACAGCAAGTTGAAGAATATGTCGCTCATACTCAATGGCACACGTGGCGCAAAGGGTAAGTATGGCTATGGCTACGGGTATGGTTATGGCTACGGTTACAGCTACGGCCATGGCAGTAACGACAAAGAAGAATAACTGCGTATATAGGGAGGAAGGAAGCTTCCTTCCCTTTACAGCCACTCGTTAATAAAACTGCTTTTATATACTACTGACGTAAAAACAAACATTTTTTCAATATGAAGAAATTCTTTTATCTAATTATTGCTGTAGCGGCTTTCGCTTCATGTTCAACACCGACAAATATCGCTTATTTCCAGGATGCTAAATGGAATTCTGAACTTACGGTACAAGCAGAGCAGCTGTTCCGCCTCAGACCTGAGGACAAGGTGAATATTGTAGTAAACAGCAAAGACCCCGCATTGGAGTCACTCTTTACCCTCACAGCACCAAGTGCGAGAAACGCACTCGGAGTGTCTTCCATGCCTAAGACGATAGCTGGAAAAGGTACCGGCTCTGGTTACGGACAGACCATAGCTTACACCGTGGACAAAGACGGAGAGATTGATTTCCCGATACTCGGCAAGATAAAGGTGGCAGGAATGACACGTCAGGAAGTAGCTGCCGATATAAAGAAGCGTCTTATTGCTAACAACCTTGTCAACGATCCTGTCGTGACTGTGGAATATGTTAATCTCGCGGTTTCTGTACTCGGAGAGGTGGCACGCTCTGGACGTATTGAGATAAACCAGGACCATTTCACCATTCTTGATGCTATAGCATACGCCGGAGACCTAACCATCAACGGCGAGCGAGAGTCGGTAATGGTATTACGCCAGGAAAACGGCGTGCAGAAGACATATTTCGTCAACCTCTGTTCAGGACGTGACCTTCTCGCTTCACCGGTTTACTACCTACAGCAGAACGATATCGTTTACGTAACCCCTAACGACAGGAAGAAACGTGAGTCCACGGTAAGCGGAAACACTGTGCTGACACCGTCATTCTGGATCTCCGTAGCATCACTGCTGACAACCATTACGGCTCTCATAATAAGATAAGGCTCAAAAATTATAATAAGGAGAATTCCTTATATCTATAAAACCTTATATTAAACATCTGTTATTGTCTCGCGAGACTTTCCTCGAACCTGCACTACGAGACTTTTTACAGGTATTATTAATCTGCTCCTATAGGAAAAGTCTATCGGGGGGGGTAAATCGATAATACAATGAAAATACCTAAGAGAATAAACAGGTTGTCATACTGGTATTTCAGTAAGAACTCCTTGCCTCATTGGTGTATTTTGATACTTGATAGTGTCATTCTCCTCATCTCTGGCATTATCTCAACATACATCTGTGAGGGAGGCGCTGCATTGGCAGGGCATTTCTGGACATGGGTATTGCTGTGGATACTGTCAATTCCGTGTTATATCGTCGGGATGCGAATATTCCATACTTATTCCGGGGTGTTACGCTTTTCGACCATAGAGGATATCATACGTCTCACGGTGGCGTTGCTCGTTGGAGGAACAATATTCTGGGCTTTCGTGGCTCTCCTTCCCGAAGAACGCCTCATACCACATGTGCTATGGATTAAGGAGATAATGCTACAGGTGATCATCGCCTTGATGTTGTGCTGTACCATGCGTATCATGGTGAAGATACTTTACGACATCGTATTCCTCGGACATAACACACAAAGGATATTCATATACGGTGTAAGGCAAGGAGGAATTGCCTTGGCGAAGAGCATAACGCAGCAGGTGCCTACAAAATATGTCATAAAGGGTTTCATATCTTTCGAGAAAGACATGCAGGGACGCTATCTCATGGGTGAGAAAGTATATGCTCCCGACGAGAAACTTGTCGTAAACATGATTGCTGTCGGGGCGAAGACAATTCTCGTCTCGCCACTATATAATGAGCAGTTCAGAAACAACGAACGCCTTGTCGATGCTCTCGTAAAGGCGAAGATAAAGATGCTCATGATGCCACCGTCAGAGACATGGGACGGAAAGTCGGAACTGAGCTATACGCAACTGCATGAGGTAGAGATAGAAGACCTGTTGCCACGCGACAAAATAGAGGTGGACATGGAAGCCATAGGGACTCTTCTCAACGACAAGGTAATAATGATTACCGGAGCAGCAGGATCGATAGGCTCGGAGATGGTGAGACAGATAGCAAGGTTCAATCCGCGGAAGCTTATACTCGTCGATCAGGCAGAGACACCTATGCACGACATCAGAATGTTCATGAAAAGGAAATGGCCGTTCATAGAGTCATACACCATAGTGTCAAGCATCACGAAGTCAAGACATATGGAGGGTCTCTTCGCTACTCACCGTCCGGATTACGTCTTCCATGCTGCGGCATACAAGCACGTTCCCATGATGGAGGACAACCCGGGAGTGGCAATACAGAACAACTGTTACGGCACACGCATCATTGCAGACCTCGCCGTGAAATACGCAACAAAGAAATTCGTGATGATCTCAACAGACAAAGCGGTGAACCCGACAAACGTCATGGGATGCTCTAAGCGAATATGCGAGATATACTGTCAGTCGCTGAACAAAGCAATATGCGAAGGAAAGATACTCGACGCGGAAGGCAAAAAGGCATGCACACAGTTCATCACGACACGCTTCGGAAACGTCCTCGGATCTAACGGCTCCGTGATACCGATATTCAAAGAACAGCTGAAAAAAGGAGGACCGCTGACAGTGACACATCCCGACATAATAAGATATTTCATGCTCATTCCTGAGGCGTGTCAGCTTGTCCTTGAAGCCGGAACAATGGGAAACGGCGGAGAGATATTCGTATTCGACATGGGAAAACCGGTACGCATTGCAGACCTCGCACAGCGGATTATTGACCTTTCTGGAGCACGCGACGTAGAGATAAAATATACAGGACTGCGCGACGGGGAGAAACTCTACGAAGAGGTGCTCAGCGACAAGGAACAGACGCTTACCACCTCACACCCCAAAATCATGGTAGCGAAGGTACGTGAGTATGACTACGCTATAGCAAGAAAGAACGAAGAGGAACTACTCGAACTGTCATATACCTACGACGATATGGCTATCGTAAGGAAGATGAAGGACATAGTGCCGGAATATAAGAGCCAGCATTCGAAATATGAGGCACTTGACAAAAAAGACTGAAGATTTTTATTGGCGCATGACAGGCAGTATTACTGCATGTCATGCGTCAGCAAGTTGTAACAGGGTGGTATGAAAATGCTGGTGCAGCAGCATACTGCCGAAAAATGACGTTTATGTTTTTCAATAAAAAGACTCTCATAAGGCATGGGGTGTTTGACGGCTTCACTGACCACCACACACATATCCTTCCTGACGTCGACGACGGAGTGAAAACCATGTCTGACGCTCTGACTATTCTTGACGACTATGAGGAAATGGGTGTTAAAGAGATTTTCCTCACACCTCATATACAGGAATATATGCCTAACACCACAAAGGATCTCCAGGACGTATATTCGAAACTTACTATAGAATATAAAGGAACGCTGAAGCTGCACCTCGCTGCGGAATATATGCTCGACAACCTTTTCGCTGAACGTTTTGCAGCACGCGACCTGCTCTTCCTCTTTCCGGAAGAGCGTATGCTCCTTGTTGAGACATCTTATTTCAATCCACCGATAGCCCTCTACGATACTCTTCAGTCGCTTATTGACGAAGGTATAACGCCGGTGCTCGCTCATCCGGAGAGGTATATGTACATGAATATGGCTGACTACAGAAAACTAAAGGCCATGAAGGTCTTATTCCAGCTCAATGTGCCGGCTCTGATTGACATGTATGGAAAACAGGTGCGACAGAAGGCTAATGACCTACTCGATGACGGCATGTACGACTTCTGTGGAACGGATATTCACAGCAGGTCGCTCGTTCACGCCCTACATGGACAGAAAATAAAGAAAAAGCCGCTGCTGCCAGGAATGGAGAAGTAGCATGGCGTAAACGAGTGACACCAAAGATAGAATTACCTTGATAATGCTGGTTGCATCCAGCAAATACCTTGAGAAATATGGAATACCAGAAAATAATTGAGACGATATACGATGATGTCATGCCATTGCAGACAATAGGACATCAGGCAACGTATATCCCGGCTTTGGCAAAAGTAAATCCTGACCGACGGGCGATATGTATTGAGACACTCGACGGTGGGTGTTACCAAAAAGGCGATGCTGGAGTGAGGTTTTCTATTCAGAGTATATCGAAAGTCTTCGCACTCGCGATGGCTCTCGGATTATGTGGAGACACACTGTGGAAGAGGATGGGGAGGGAACCCTCTGGTACAGCTTTCAACTCGCTTGTACAGCTTGAGATGGAGAAGGGGAAACCACGTAACCCCTTCATAAACGCAGGAGCTATCGTCATTGCTGACATACTTTATGAAATATTGCCCGACCCGGAACGTGACTTCCTTACTTTCGTACAATGTCTCGCAGACAACGATACTGTCTCATACAACTATGACGTATCACTTTCAGAGCGCCAGCAGGGTTATCTCAATGCCGCAATAATAAACCTTCTGAAATATCATGGCAACATACACGGTGAGATAGAAAAAGTGCTGCATTTCTATTTCCTTATGTGCAGTGTTGAGATGAACTGTCGCGAGCTCGCTCATGCCTTCCTGCCTTTTGCCAATCATCATAAGCCTTTCGTCTTTTCCGGTATATGCCTCACAAAGTCGCAGGTGAAGCGTATAAACGCCGTTATGCAGACTTGTGGATTCTACGACGAGGCGGGAGAATTTTCATATCTCGTAGGCATTCCGGGGAAAAGTGGAGTAGGAGGGGGCATTGCGGCTGTTTTCCCAGGCATATACTCCGTAGCGGTATGGAGTCCCCGTCTAAACGCAAAAGGAAATTCCGTAGTAGGAATGAAAATGCTCGAACTCCTCACGACGCATACCGAGCAGTCAATATTCTGATCACACTCTTTCAAAAAATATTTGTATTATTGTAGCATAGCCGTAAGTATTTTATTACGGCTACGTTACTTTTTTGCCCAATGCTCAAACCATTACTCCAACTGCCAGCAATATCTTCGTCCTCCTCCTCCTTTCCCTCCCTCTTTCTCTTTGTCCTTCCCCTCTTTCTCTTCCTCCTTCCTTCCTCTTTCTTTCTTCCTTTCTCTTTCTCTTTGTCCTTCCTTTCTCTTTCTTCCTTTCTCTTTCTTTTTGTCCTTTCTCTCCTTCCTTCCTTTCTTTCTCTTCCTTATCTTTCTTTTTGTCCTTTCCCTCCTTTCCCTCCTTCCTCTATCTCTTGTCCTCCTTTCCCTCCTTCCTCTATCTCTTGTCCTCGTGTTTATTTCTTTTTAGAAATAAACTTTATAAAGTTATTCTTTACCCGCCCCCGTCCCCTTCTCCTGAAAATCAAAACTACGAGCTTTTAGCTTGACAGTTAATAATTCCTCATAAATAAGTATTGTGAGATTTTGAAAAAAGCAGTACCTTTGCAGCCGAGAATTATAAGCGGGAAAAACATACACTGCCACACCCCATACCAAAAGAACCTAAAAGAAGAAAAGCAGATGAACTTCACAGGATTGATAATAGCCGTAGCAACCTTTATTATAATAGGTGTCTTCCATCCTATTGTTATAAAGGCAGAGTATTATTTCGGCACCCGATGCTGGTGGGTCTTTGCCCTGTTAGGCATAGCACTCATTGCTGCCAGTCTTTTTGTTGCAGACAGCATACTGAGTCCGGTTCTCGGAGTGGCAGGATGCTCATCCCTTTGGAGCATACTTGAGATATACGAACAGCGTGAGAGGGTAAGAAAAGGATGGTTCCCCATGAACCCGAAACGTAAGGATGAGTATACTCCTGACGCTTCTGAAAAGGAATGACCTCCCTTAACAGCCTCTTGTAAACATAATGAAAATAGCGATCATCAACGACAATGTGCTGACAAGCATTGGACTTCAACAGCTGCTACAGGATATCCTGCCTGTGGCGGAGATTGACGTGTATGGAAGTTTTCATGCTATCGACGAGACGCCTCCTGACATGTATGCTCATTTCTTTGTGTCGTCGCGGATTTTCTTTGAACACGCACCGTTTTTCCGGCAGTCGCCTCGTAAGACAATCGTACTTGTCAGCGGAGACATGTGCATAACGGACATCAGGACGCTCAACGTATGCCAGAGCGAAGAATGTATCGTAAAAGACATCATACGACTGCATAGTCATGGTCACGGAGCGAAAAGCGCTGAGGGGACTCCCCATCCTCTCGTACAGCCTTCTGTAGCTCTCTCGCCACGCGAGACAGAGGTGGCGATACTGTTATGTAAGGGATTACGAAACAAAGAGGTGGCTGACGCTTTGTGTATCAGCGTCACTACGGCTATCTCTCACCGTAAGAGCATCATGGAGAAACTGCATGCGCGTACCCTCGCTGATGTGATGATGTATGCAGTGATGAACGGATTGGTAAGCATCTGACACACAGACATCTTCCACGATATATAAATCCCGCTGCTTAAGGACAGGTGAGCAGTCATGTCTTACGAAAGCAGCCAACGGCTTTTTTACAACGTTTTTGGAAACATACTTTAAAACAATATTTTTCATGCGGACAATATTCATTACATTATCCCTGCTTTTTGCAGTAACCAAGGTGAGTGCTGAAACAGCAGACTCCATGAGGACATACCATATTGACGACATAAACGTCGTAGCGACACTGAAAGAGCATGGAGGGATAAGGCAGCAGACAGCGGCGACAACGGTAATAGACGGCAGAAGCCTCGAAGCAAGGCACGTCACGTCGCTGAAAGGGGCTACTACGGCTGTTCCAAACCTTTTCATGCCTGACTATGGCAGTAAGATAACAAGTGCGGTGTATATACGTGGCGTAGGAAGCCGTGTAAATACTCCTGCCGTAGGACTGTATGTCGACAATGTGCCGTGCATAGACAAGTCTGCATACGACATAAACCTTTACGACATAGAACGCATCGACGTACTGCGTGGACCGCAGGCAACTCTCTATGGACATAATGCCATGGGAGGACTTCTCAGGGTATATACACGTAACCCTCTCTACTATCAAGGGACAGAGGCTAAGATCTCATACGCTACACGCGACAACCACCGCACTGCCACGCTGACGCATTACCACCGTCCGTCAGAAAGCTTCGCCTTCTCTGCAGGGGGATATTACGAAGGAAGCAACGGATTCTTCAGAAATGCGCGGAGCGGCAAGAAGGTTGATGCCATGGATGCTGGTGGAGGACGCATCAGGGCTATATATATGCCTACACAACGTCTTACGCTCGACCTCAAGGCGTCCTACGACTACAGTCATGAAGGGGCATACCCATATTTCTATACAGGCACGCTTGCCGGCGATGAAGAATATGCCGACGCTATAGGTCAGATCACGAACAACCGTGAGAACACCTACCGTCGCTCCCTCTTCAATACAGGTCTTAATATGGGATATACCGCCGACACCTGGCAGTTGAACGCTGTTGTGGGATACCAGAACCTCACTGACCGTATGTATCTTGACCAGGACTTCCTATATCCCGACATTTACTCCCTTGAACAGCGGCAGCGTATCAACACACTGACGGCGGAAGTGACGGCAAAAAGCCGTAGACAGGACTCATGGCAGTGGCTCTGTGGTGTCAGCGCCATGCGTCAGTGGCTACATACCGACGGACCTGTGGTCTTCTATGACGACGGCTTGAAATGGCTCGCCTCGACAATAAACGAAGCTATGCCCGACCTCTCCGGAGTACCTGCAATGGCGAGGATGGGCTTCGGAAAGATGAGTATAGCCTTCAACGGCGAGTCTCTGCCTATGGACGGCAGATATGACACTCCGACCTTAGGACTTGCGGCTTTCCATGAGTCTACGTTCAATGTCTCACGCCATCTCAGCCTTATTGCCGGACTTCGTGTTGACTATGAGCGTGAAAGCATAACATATTTTGCTCCTACTGACGTGTCTTATGCTTTCAGCATGCCAAACGCTATCAATCCTAAAATGTCTATCTTACTGCCCGACCTGCGTTCAGACTTGCAGTATAGCGGAAAACTCACAAACGACTATCTCAGGCTCTTGCCGAAGATAGCCCTTCGCCATAGCTTCGACCAGTACAACAACGTCTATGCCTCCGTCTCTATGGGACAACGCTCCGGAGGATATAACCTCCAGATGTTCAGCGACCTGCTGCAGGGATTGCTGCGCATAGACATGACGGACAAGGTGAAGGGGGGCATCATGGATTATCTCCGTGGACTTGCAGAGCGTGTGCCGGCCATGGGACAGCTCCTGCCAATGATAGAGAATACACTCAACGAGAATATGCCGCAGTTTGAACAGCCACAAATCAGTCAGGTGGAATATAAGCCGGAATATTCCATCAACTATGAGCTGGGTGCACATATATCACTTGACGAACATCGTCTGCAGGCTGATGCCGCAATATTCTATGTCGACGTCTACGACCAGCAGATAGCACGCTTTGCGCCTTCCGGGCTCGGGCGTATGATGGTAAATGCCGGAAGAAGCCGCAGCTATGGTGCTGAGGCGGCTGTTCAGTATACGCCGGACTCACGCCTGAAGCTTTCCGCAAACTATGGCTACACTCACTCCACCTTCAGAAGGTATCTACTCGACGAGGAGAAAGACTATTCCGGAAACTACGTGCCTTTCGTGCCTCTGCACACCTTCGGTGCTGACGTGGCTTATACCATACCTCTCAAGGGGGCATGGGTGAATAGCCTTACTCTTGCCGCCAATACCTCTGCTGCAGGGCGTATATACTGGACGGAGAGCAACAATGTCAGCCAGCCGTTATATGCCACAGTAGGTGCTTCTGCAACTCTCGACATGCCTCATCTCACATTCAGACTTTGGGGTAAGAACCTTTCAAACACTACCTACAACACCTTCTATTTCGAGAGTGCCAACCGTGGCTATGAGCAGCATGGCAAACCCTTGCAGATAGGTTTTGATATATGCCTCCACATTTAGGGCGGGACAATAAACTCCTGCCCAAAGAACTTCCATTCACCATCATTTGTCTGCAATCTACCAAGGTGGGTGGCATGCTCTGATTTATGCAGTCATGCAAACGGGATATATATATTTAGAGGAGACACCTGTACGCAAAAAAACGACAATAAGAATGATGTAACAACCTTTGCACGTTACTGCAAGAGATAGCGAGCAAAGACCGCTGTCTATTCTATTATTGGCAGAGAGGTCAGACACCATAATTATGTCCATGTACAAAGAGTTGAGTGTGGAGAGCCGTGTGAGAGGAGACTTTCACGCACGGTTCTGTGAGAGAGTGAGGGTGAAACTCCCTCGCTCTACTCGACCCTGTTCATATTCCCTTGTTCATATTGACTTGTTTGGATAATTTTCGATGCCGATTTTGGGCATATTTCTCATGTTTTCGATACTGTCTTTGGGCTTCGGTACCTATTTTGGGCATATTTCTCTGATTTTCGATGCGGATTTCGGGAATTATTTGTATCTTTGTCCCCCAAAACAGAGTATATGGAATATTTCAAGAGACATATTGACGATAAACTCCTCCAATGGAAAGATGACCCTCGGCGCAAGCCATTGCTGATACGTGGTGCGCGTCAGGTGGGCAAATCCACTGCCGTAAGAGAACTGGGCAAGACATTCAAGTTCTTTCTGGAGATTAACCTGGAGAAACAACCGGATTTCAGAAAGCTGTTTCCTGAGAATATCGACGTGAGAAGAACGTGCGAGAATATCAGTGGAACAACGGGTATTCCGATTGTACCCGGAGAGACATTGTTGTTTATAGATGAGATACAGACATCGAAGGAGGCAATAATGTCACTCCGATATTTCAAGGAGGATTATCCCGAACTCCATGTCATAGCAGCCGGTTCCTTGTTGGAGTTCACACTTGAGGAACTGCCTTCATTCGGTGTGGGCAGAATACGCTCTTTATATATGTATCCCTTCTCGTTTGACGAGTTTCTGATGGCGCAAGGATTGGACGTCACCGTAAATTACAAGCAAAAGGCAAATGCGAGTAATCCATTGACAGAACTTGCCCATAAAGAGCTTGTCTGTCAGTTGCGTACGTTCTATTTGGTAGGTGGAATGCCTGCCGCTGTCAGTGAGTGGATTGAAACAAGGAGTTATATTGAAGTGTCGCACGTACACAATGACATCATAGATACATATAACGATGACTTTTCGAAATACAAAAGAAGGTTCTCGCCGGTGTTGTTCCGTCAGGTGCTCCGCTCGGTTGCATTGCAGGCGGGAAGCAAGTTTGTGTGCTCAGAGGTGTCGAATGACATCAAGTCAACCGTAATTCGTGAGGCGTTGCACCTTCTGACACTTGCCGGACTTGTCGTTCCCGTGGTACATTCCAATGCCAATGGACTCCCTCTTGGAGCTGAGGAAGACAGACGATACATAAAATATCTGTTTTTTGACACGGGAGTGATGCAGACGTTGCTTGGCATGGCGGCTTCTGAGGTATTGACATCCACGGAAGTGGATTTTGTAAACAAGGGCGGAATGTCTGAGATGTTTGCAGGTCTGGAACTTGTCAAATACCAGGACTGTCATATTAAGCCGGACATGTATTATTGGCAAAACTCAAGCAAGAACAGTCAGGCGGAAGTGGATTATGTCATTGCGCACCGTGGCATGGTGCTTCCCATAGAGATAAAGGCCAGCAGACAGGGAAGCATGCAGAGCTTATGGGTCTTTATGCGCCAGCACAATCTTCATGATGCCATCCGCAGTTCGCTTGAGCCTTTCGGTGAATATGTCTATTATGACCCCAAAGCCAGCGACGCAGAGCGTCATGTGGATATTATTCCGCTATATGCCCTGAGTAATATTATCGTTCCTTAACTATATAAAAATACATGCTTAAGGAACTTAAAACACACATTGCTGTTCCTTAAATATATGAAAAATCATAGTTAAGGAACTGTAATAGCCTTGGGGAGGGTCAGTGGAAAGGTCAGTGAACCATCAAGGTACTACCTTCCAGATGGCATGGCCCTTTATCCGCAGGTAGTTGACCCGCAGTTACCGATGTGCGACCCGTTGGTGACGAGGATAGATGTCTCGCCTCCTATTGCAAAAAATGATGGTTGTTGTCTTACTACATATTCCGGAGCATACCCGTTCAGCATTCCGGATCTGCAGTCAGCAGTCAGAAGGATAAAACCAGGCTCTTTTTTATGTCCGTTCTTCAATAAAAGGACATAAAAGAAGAAGTTAAGGGCAACACCACTTTATTAGGTGCTTGAACATAACCTGTCACCTGTTCATAAACGACCTATATCCCGTGAGTCCTGCCATTCCCACAGACGACACAACTACTATAATCGCATGTTAGCCTATCGGAAATCAGCTAAATGTAGGTTCGTATCGAACATATTTGACAAAACATTATGGGTTACGTATATTTTTATTAAAATTTTGGCGTGTTTTTGTATTAATTTTCGTAACTTTGCATGGAAATGATGTTATGCGTATGAGCGCATAATATACACGACCAATGCTCATCATGGCACAAAACTGTTTGAGAAATAAAGGTTGCTTTGTGCGACCGCTTGCCTGAGTGCAAGAAAGAACATATTGAATAAGGCGTTTTCTGGACGCTTTGGTTTTGACAACCTATGAACTTCGCAACTTCTAAACTGTTCGTCAAAAACAAAGCAACGGGAACGCCCCTTGTCAGGTGTATTCAAACATGCGCCTCGTTGATGATGTACAGCCATAATAGTACCCATTCGTCAGCGGGCATCATTGTCTATATACCTTTCGTGGGGCTAATCCGCGTTGCTCGTTTCGACGAACAGGGCAATGCGAAGGCCTATAGGTTGTGGAACGAGCGACAGGAGCTGGCTCCACGTTCTTTTTCTGTATGGTAAAAACACTTATTTAAAATAGAGGTTATTGGAGTCTTGACCTTGTAATGATGCCGTTGATGCATCAGATTAATTGAATTTTTGAAAAAAGACCAATAACCTATGTATAAGATAACCTGGGATGAAGAGACTGGCGGTGTAATGCTCCATTCACGTATAGTTGAAGGAACATTAGGCACTTCACCACGCCCTGTGTTCTGGGAAGAGCTGGATTTACTGAAACTCAATGAACTCGGATGGAGCTATCCCCATTGCGAGGAGCCACTGCTATGGGCTGTAAATAAGCAGTATTGGTATCGAGGAAAGTTGGTGTTTGAGGCTAAGGGAGCAAACATCTATGATGCAGCAACCGTTGTGTTTCAAAAGGGTTTTGAGCATCTTAATCTCAAACCTGTGGATGTAAAGAAGATGCTCCGGAAGTGTCAGGAGTATATGTTTCTGTTGGAGAGCGAAGCCATTGAGTTTATCCACGAGACCTACACCCAGTATGCCGGTGCTCGCAAGAGTGTGAAGAATGTTACGTCCAACCAACTTGACTATGAGACATTAGCACAAAGAGCAGAACAGAAGTCTAAACAGAAGATGGCTATCGTCAAGGAGGATTGCGACAGTTTTGATATTGTTCCTCTTGCCGAAGCAGAAAAACAAGGAAAGAAGATTTATCATACCACAAAGATAGACCGTTTCCTCGCATCCTTCTCGGGAGGCAAGGATTCGCAGGTCGTTCTCGACCTTTGCACCCGTGCCATTCCAAGTACCGATTTTGAGGTCATATACTCCGACACAGGTTATGAACTTCCACCTTCGTTGACTCTTTACGAAGAGGTACAGAAACACTATAAAGCCCTTTATCCCGACCTGAAGTTTTCAACCGCCCGTAACCATGAGACAGTATTGAATTATTGGGATAAAATAGGAACACCAAGTGATACTCACAGATGGTGTTGTTCAATAATGAAGACCGCCCCTTTGTATCGTAAATTAAAATTGGAAGGGACAAATAAACAAGCCAAAGTGCTCACATTTGATGGCGTACGAGCAGAAGAAAGTGTAAAACGAGGCTCTTACATCAGAGTGGGTAAAGGAAAGCATACAACAATCCACAACGCTCATCCAATATTGAATTGGAATACTGTGGAAATATTTCTCTATCTGTTCAGATATAATTTACCGATTAATGTGGCTTACCGTTATGGAAAAGCACGTGTAGGCTGTTTGATATGTCCGTTTTCCTCTTCTTGGGATGATATGATTGCCTCCAATTATTATAGTGAAGAACTAAAACCCTTTACAGAGAGATTGGAAAAATGGTCAAAGAAATGGAAACTGGGCAAAGTAGAAGATTTTATAAAAGAAAGACGATGGAAGATTAAGGCAATTGGTGACACAGAACTAACCAAGACTAATGTAAGTTTTAGCGACGCCAACAATAACTTTAGTGCTATTGTCGTAAATTCCAGTTTCTCAATTTATCAATGGTTACAGGCTCTATGTGATTATACTGTTGAGTCAGTAAATAATAAAGAACATGGCACTTTAAAATATGATGGCAATATTTATAATTTTGATGTCATATACGATACAAAGAAAAATCTGTATACTCTTACTGTGCATGATGCGTCTGCTCAATTAGGTTTTATGATGAGACGCATTGTATATAAGAGTGCTTATTGCGTACAATGTGAAGTCTGCGAGGTTGATTGTCCAACTGGAGCATTATCAATACTACCAAACATAAAAATAGACAAAAACAAATGTATTCACTGCCACAGATGCTTGATGTCTCATGACTTAGGATGTATTTCGGCAGATTGCGTAAGAATGGTAAAGCATATGAATAATAATCAAGATACAAAAATTCAAGGTTATAAAACCTTTGGTTTTCGAGAAGAATGGTTGAGCGAATATTTGGCTGACCCAGAGTATTTTTGGAAGAGCAATTCTCTTGGAACTGCTCAGGTTGATGGTTTCAAAGCATGGTTAAAGGATGCTGAAATTACTGATACAAAGAACAACATTACTCGTTTTGGTGAGATTATTCAGCAAATAGCAGTTGATGACATCAATTTGACATGGGAACTTATCATTACTAACCTTTCTTATAATTCTTTCATTGTAAATTGGTTCTGTAATAATGTAAAAGTTGGTCAAGAATATGACAAAAAACTGCTTGAAGGTTGCATTAATGAGCAAGGTTTTGCTTCGAGAGGCAAGACCATACCAAATGCTTTAGGGGCACTTTTCCAAACATTTGATTATTCACCGGTTGGAAATCTTTTCAATTATGTTGTTTCAGACGAAAACAAGAAAATCTTTAGGGGTGAATATACTGATATCACAAATGCAGGCCTTGCTTATTGTCTTTATCGTTATGCTGAGAAGAAAGGTATAAGGTCTTTAAGAATCTCAGATTTCTATATGGAGGATTGCATCAATGGTCCATATAAGACTTTTGGTATTTCTAAAACCACATTTGCTAACACGCTCAGATCTCTTAATTCAGAAACCAACAGAGTACTTATTGCAGAATTATCTATGGGTCTTGACAGTATTACATTACGAGAGGATTTATCCGCTCTTACTTGCCTTGAATCACTTATCTAATTATGAGACTTAAAACCACATATTATAAAAATCTGCTTATTTCTTTAAAAAGAGGTGGTTACAGAGGTATACTTTCAAATGCCAAACCTTTGTTTTATTTAGCGATATTCAAAGGCATTGAAGATGGATGGATAATAGGCAATAAAATATTGTATGACGAACAGCTTGAAAAGGAATATTTGAATTTTTATAAGATGTATGATTCACAAAGCAAACCAGCGCCATTCTATAAACCTTTCTATCATTCTACAGGAGAATCGTTTTATGGCATTCACTGGAAAGAAGGCCAATTACCAAAGCATACATGGCATACTCCATCTGCAAAATATTTACGAGACCATTGCGAGTACGCATACTTTGATAATGTTCTTTGGGAATTGTTACAAGACCCAGAATCAAGAGAAGAATTAAGAAACGTAATAATAAACCATTACCTAAGATAAAAACCTACATCTATGAAATACAGCGATATAGTCACCCTCAGGCAGATGCGTCCTGCCTACAATATCCAGGAGGAGGGTCACGATGAATGGAAGACGTTCATCGCCAATGATCAGTTCAACGATATTCTGAATCGAATGATTAAGGCTGTTCGCAACAATGATGCTGACAATCATAAATCATTATGGATTGCCGGAACGTATGGAACAGGTAAGAGTCATGCTGGTGCGGTATTGAAGCACTTGTTTTGTGATTCTATTGATGAAATTCAGGAGTATGTTGAAGAAGAATATAAGAAGGACAAGTATGCCATGCTTCGTAATGCTGTTTTACAAGTACGCCAGCATAAACGTCTTTTCCCTGTCAACCTCTATGGTCAGCAGAGTATCGCCCATGAAGAGGACTTGTCTCTCCAGCTCCAAAAGGAGATTAGCAATGCCTTGACCAAAGCAGGCATAGACATTGTTGTACGTACAGACTTTGATGTCCTCGTTCAGCATATTGACGAGCAGCCTGCTATCTGGCAGTCGCTTATTGACAACAATACGATTCTGAGCAGTGTCGCTCCCGATTTGAAAAAACTGAAGCAGTTGCTTTCTGCCGGTGATACAGAAGTGCTGGATAGGGTACGTAACGCCCAGCGCATGGCCGGCATAGACATCCGGCTGCAAGGCAACAATATACAGCAATGGATATTTGAGGTACAGAATGCATTGAAGGCCCAAGGCACTTATGAAGGTTTACTGATTATCTGGGACGAGTTTACAGAAATCATGACTTCAAGCATCGGCACGCGATTGCTCGTTCAGTTGCAGAAGATAGCCGAGGCAATGATGAATCAGGAAAACGATTCATACTTCCTCTTTATCTCTCACCCATCTGCTTTGAATACGCTGAAGGAAGAAGAGCGTGAGAAGACCAAGGGTCGCTACCACTATGTTTCGTATAACATGGAGCCTGTTAGTGCCTTTAAGATTATGTCGAAGAAGTTCAAGATTGTGGATGAAGAAGCATATCAGTTACGTAAGGACAGATTTTTCTCTATGCATAGCAATCTACTTGATCTCTTCTCTACAACATCGGCAAGCATAGAGGAGACAAAGGAGAACATTATGAACCTGTTCCCCCTGCATCCATCAACAGCAAACCTTGCCACATACTATGCTCGTGAAGCAGGTTCATCAAGCCGCAGTGTATTTGAGTTCCTTGCCAGTGACGCAGTACGCGACTTCCTTGATGATGAGAGTAAATATGACGGTGAGCTTACCATAACGTCAGACTATCTATGGGATTATGTACAAGAATATTTCGAAAGCGATACTACAAAATTTGGTGCTGTAACCGAACGCTTCAACAGTCATCATCTGGCAGTTGAGGCTGCTGGCGAAACATATCTGCGAGTATTCAAGGGCATCTTGCTCCTTAACGCACTGAACAACATTGCCAATAGCGACACCGTAACTCCAAGCACAGAGAATATTGAGAATTTATTTACTGGTACAGAGATGGAGGCTGAGCTGACAGAGATACTCGACTTCCTCAACGACAAGAGCATCATCCAGCGTCAGCCAAATGGTAATTTCTCTATTCTGTTTACAGCACTGCCCGGTGAAGAGATTCAGAAGATTAAGGAAGAACTGATGTCAAGTAACTTCCTTTACACAGATCAGGTAATCAAGTTTGGAGATGCTGCACGCAGAAGTTTCGACAAGAACCTTGGTGGTGTGAATAGACCTTTGAGTTATCAGTTCTTCTCCAAGCAAGGCAACGAATACACACTTCTGTCGAAGGTAGAGAATACCTACCGTCAGTCAAAGCCCTATGAGATATTTCTTGCCATCATGGTTGCTCGTTCACACGACGAACTCCTGACTATAAAGGATATTGCTGAACGCAATAGCAAGGAAGAGCGTTTTTACAACACCACATTCGTAGTGATAGAGTCAACTATGGGTGAAAAGAATTATGAACGATTCATAGAGTATCAAGCAAATGCACAGTGCGCCCAGCGTCATGGATTGCCCAACCAGCAGAAGACATACAGCAAGAATGCTTCTGACATGATCGACGAATGGACAGGAAGGATGAAGGGCAGTAACGTCACCTTCTATCTGCGTGGTGACGAAATGATCATCGTTGGCAGCAAGATGGCATCGACAATCAATAACAGCATAGCGCCAATCATCTTTGAGTCAGGTCCTGAATCCTTGGAGATAATTCGCGCAAAGAATTCAGCGACTTATTGGAAGCAAGCATCTGTAAAGGCAACCGTTGATGCGGTTCTCTCGTTCAACACGAAACAAGATATTCTTGGCTCGAAGTCGTGTCAGGGACAGGCACGTCACGTTGAGTTCCTTCTTCAAGATAGTGTTGACGATAACCTTGAATGGAAGGCAGATATGGACAAGAACCATCCATTGAGGAAAGTATGTGACTATGTAAACGAGATGTTGTCAGGCCGCCATACGAATAGGAACCAGACATTCAACCTTGGTGATAAGTTGAAAGGTCTCACCGAGGCACCTTTTGGACTTTACCAGAGCTATGCTCCTATGGCAATGGTGGCATTTGCCATGAAGAAGTATGTAAACCAGATTTACGATACCAACGGCAAGCAACGTACAGCACAGCACCTGATAGACGATGTAGTAGAACTCTTCAAGGCTTGGGAAAGCAACAAGAGTTCTAACAAGCTCAACTTCATGTTTGAGAGTAAGGAAGCGGGTAAGCTCTGTAAGAATCTCATTACGATGTTCTCACTCCGGAAGCTGAAGGGTTATTCAGACATCAGTTCGCTGAAGGATGCCCGTTGGGCAATTCAGCACGAATACGCAAAGGAGAAGGGATTCCCTCTTTGGTCGTTGAAGTATTGCAGCAGCAAGGAGAATACGGAGAGTATGCGCAAGCTCGTTGATTGCATTATCAAGGTGGTAAGTGATCCAGAGAGCATGAAGAATCCCCCACTGCTCAATGATACCATCAATGGCTACGATACCCAGAAGTATGAATGGGGAAATCTGCTGCAGGAGAACAATGGCGGAAACTACAAGGAAGGGTTCTACAACTTCATGAAGAGTGTTGAGATTGTCAACATAAAAGATGATGAGATAGACAAAGCATTGGAATATCTCCACGGACACCTCGAAGGAGAAGTCGGGCTTTGGAAAGAGGTAGAAGTGAAGGAAAAACTGAAAGACTGGAGAATATCTCAGCAGAAGGTAATACCTTCACCTGTTGAGCCTTCCAACAATGACAATCCTGGTGAAGGAATTGTAAGCGAACCTTCAGTGGTAAGCAAATATAATCCTGATGAAATAACCCAAAAGCGTGATGAACTGAAAGATAAACTGAAGTTCATGCCATCATCAGAAGCAAAAGACCTGTTGCAGGAAATTATAGAAAACGAAGGTGGTTTCATCCTTGATACATTATTGAAGTATGTACAGTGAGTTTAAATCCTTTGAGGAACTGAGATCCATAGTGCTGAACGACAAGGAGTCAACGGGCATGGATGTATCAACAAGGAATCGTTATCCTATACGGTTTGTCTTGTTTGACAATTTCCTTGACTGCAGTGAGTTTGTTGACTTTGTTCAAGGCGAAATAGGCGCTATGGTGTATAGCGTTGACAAATGGATAGATGAAGATTATCCTGACCTGATGATTACCCACACAGAACTTGCCAAACGCATCAAGGAACATATAGAGCATATGAACGGGCAGGACTGTGTGATTGCACCATTCTCTGAGCTGGCACGTTTCTATGACAATGAATCGAAGAAAACCTTTGACGCCCTGTTGAAGACAATAAAGGGAATAGAGGCAAATGCTGTTGCAGCAGAGACGCATCAGCGGGTTTATGTGCCTATCGTTGGTTTGGAGGGGAAGATGGAAACCTTCAGCAAAGATTCTCAAAGCACAATCTGGCGTTTGCGTACAGAGAGGAAAGAGCTTACCTACCGTTTGATTCTTACCGACAAGAACACCTACGGAGTGAAGGGACTTGAGAATCATTACACCATAGTGAACACTATGCAGGAATGGCTCAACATCTGGAAAGATGCCGACAAACAGGTCACACCAAATATTATCTGCACCTCTCATAGCATCTTTGCCAATGCAGTCTTCGCCCAACCTGACAATGCGTTCACCTTTATAACCTGCAACGATGCCTATGAGTTTCTAACCAAGGGTCTGCAGCTGCAGTTTGGTGGTATAGACAAACAGAATAGCGATGGCGCCAACTGGAATGTGCTTGCAGAACTCATAGATGTTTCTCATGGATTCACTTTTAGCAATTTTGTTACCGACTATTTCGATGTAGTGAGCATTGACAATCATGAGACATTCATTAGGCTTTGGTTTGAATACCAGGGACAGTTTGAACGCTGGCTGCTGTCGCGCTACTACCAGATGCACAAAGAGGGAGAAGACTATGTGTGCCGCATTCTCCAAAAAACCACTATGCTTACAGGTTATGATTTTGTTGAGCAGATGGCACTTGACATAAACGAGGTGACGAGCGAAATGCTGGTGCGCAAGCACTGTCTGATGCAAGCTGCCAAGAGAGGTGTGGTGATGCGAGAAGGAGTACAATCGACATTGGCGAAGAGATTGGAAGCCATTGCGCAGAAGTACACTCCAACAAGTGCGTTGAAATACATTACAGGTGTTTCGACAAAAGAGAAAGAACTGGTTGTGTCATGGCTGGGCAAGGGACAGCTCTCCATCGACAATATAAAGGAGCTCTTCCCCGACCAGTATCACTATCTGTCTGAGCCGCTCGGCGTCTCGGTAGATGTGCCTTCGTGGGTTGAGACTTACATGAAGGAATACAAGAAGGCAAAACTCCAGAACGCATATACTAAAGAGATAGAACAACAAATCAAGGAGTTGAACCAGTCAGAAGTAAGATTCGACCAATGGTATCAGGAGTTCTGCTCGACACGTACACTCCTGGCAGAGCGTGGAGATATAGAGGTGTTCTATTGGATAGACGGTCTCGGTGTAGAATGGATTCCGCTTATAAAAGAGATTGTCCGTGAGAAGAACTCTTCTGGCATTTTTCTGAATGAGGTTAAGATAGCCCGTGCATTGCTGCCTACCACAACAAGCAAGAACAGCGAGGACCTGAAAAAGTTGCTCAATGGTCAGGTTCTGCCAAAGGCTGGTGATCTTGACAACCTTGCGCATAAATCAACAAATGTATGGCCGTCAACCATCATCAGGGAGGTAGAACTTGTAAGGGAGATAATGGATGAGATATTAGCCAAGTATAACGGCAAGAAGATAGCCATTATCAGTGATCATGGCATCACCTATCTCTCTCAATTGTGCAATGGTATAGGACTTGCCGGTGTAGAATCAGACCATTGCGGACGAGTAGCCATAAAGAACAATGGAACATGGACTGATGACAGCAACTATTTCCGTTTGGAAGACGGAAAGACTGTATGTGCCCTGAAACATAATTCGCTGTGCAACAAGGTGCCGAAGGGACAGGGCATTCATGGTGGCTGTACTCCGGAAGAAGTGCTTGTTCCGATATTTGTAATATCAAGTTATGTGTCAGATACGGAGTGGACAGCAGAATTGCTGACACTCGAACTGACCGGAGCCAATCCCACGGTCAGGTTCAGAATCAAGAATATACCTTCTGTTGAGATTCCTGTTGTGGAATACAATGGCAACAGATACAAATTGCTTCAGAAGGGGAATGATGAGTATGAGAGTGCTCCGCTTGTTGTGGATGAACATAATGAATACATCTGGCTCGTAATTGGTAACGTAAGCCGCCAATTCAAGATTTCCGTCTCTACAGGAGCTCAGGAAGAAGACTTGTTTGGCGATTTCTAAATAACATTATTCACATATGAAGGCTGAAATTAGTGAAAAGATAAGGCAGTACTTCTCTGCGATGTCTATCTTCAAAGACCCAGAGCGCACGAACAGCATATTTGCAGGTCGAAACCTGCCTGCATTTGTAAAGGACTTCCTTTTGAAACGCTTTCTCAACATACAGACAGGTGAGATAGACACACTTGCTTTGACGCAGTTTCTTGATAAGGTTGTGCCATCCATGAGTGCTTCTGTTAAAGACAAGATTGTCTCTGGAGAAGAAGTTGTTCTGCTGGCACGTTTCATAATCAATATCGACCTCACTAAAGGCATCAAGCAGTTCTCGATACCTGATTACGGCATAAAGCTGAAAGAAGGCATTATACCAGAATATACATACAACAAGCATAAGGGTGAACTTGTTGACGGCGAGAAGTGGGGTATCATCAAGTTGTGTCTGTTGCTGGATGATGACGGAAAGAAATACCATGTGCAGATGGTTGAATACAAGCCTTTCAAACCATATAGCTCGGTAGATGTGAACTATCTGGCAGAGGCTCGTCAGCATTTCACCACACAAGAATGGATGGATGTGTTGCTCTCAGCCATGGAGTATGATCCTGATGGTTTTGCGAATACGACACAGAAGATAGAGTTTCTGACTCGTCTGTTGATTTTTGCCGAACCACGTCTCAATGTGATTGAACTTGCTCCAAAGGGCACAGGTAAGTCATACGTGTTTGGTAACTTGTCGAAGTACGGATGGCTTGTAAGTGGAGGAAAGGTAACTCGCGCAAAACTGTTCTTTGATAAGGCAAAGCAACAGAACGGCATTATCAAGAATCATGATTTTACGGTGTTCGATGAGATACAAACGATAGTATTTCAGGAACCTGCCGAGATACAAGCTGCCCTGAAGTCGTATTTAGAGAGTGGCAAGACAACGATTGACAATCAAGAGTTTACTTCGGAATGTGGACTGATGCTTATGGGCAATATCCCTTTGACAGAACAACATCGCCCTGTCTCATCGTTCTATTTTGGCTCTCTTCCTGAAAACTTTAGGGAGTCGGCTTTGCTTGACCGCTTCCATTGCTTCATCGAGGGATGGTTGCTACCTCGTGTTGATACCAGCATGATTTTCAAGGGGTGGACAATCAATGTTGAATACTTCTCAGAGATTCTGCATACAATGCGTACTAACAACACTTATGGGTTGTTGTTTGACCAACTCGTACGTTTTGAGGATAAGGCTGACGTTCGCGACTCAAAGGCTATCAAGCGTATTGCTACCGCCTACATGAAGTTGTTCTTCCCTCATTGGAGAACTCTTGAGGAGGTAAATCGTGATGAATTTGAGGCATTTTGCTTACAACCTGCTGTTCATCGCAGAGGAATCATAAAGGAACAGTGCCACATCATAGACCCTGAATTTAAGACAATGATGCCAAAGGTATCGATTGTATATTAACCTTCTACACTAAAGACTATGGGTAAATACGACACATTGTTTGAAAAGATTGTCACAATCGAAGAACTTGCTAATGATCTTGGACCGGAGGCAATACGATATAAAACTATTGCTAATGCGAAAAAAGTGGTATCAAATAAGAAAATCAGGGCAATTGCCGAAATCATCAGTGAGGTCGGGGCAAAGTTAGAGCTTAAGAAGTCTGACGCAAGAATAAATTCGGAAGAGGCTGTGTTGGACGAAGCTGATTTCCAGGCTATTTACCGAAAAGTTATATCTGTCTTAACCAAGTGAAGGCTATGATTATAAAGAAACTGACTATATGTAATTTCCGAAGCTACTACGGTAAGAAAGAGTTTGTCTTCAGCAACAAGCTCAACCTTATTCTGGGCTCTAATGGCGATGGAAAGACGACATTTTTCGAAGCGCTGAACTGGGTGCTCACTCCAACTGAAGCTGCCAAGCAAAATAAGGAGGCAGACATAAAGTTAGAAAGTCTGATTTCTGCAAAGATGCTGAGGAACTTGCCTGACGGAGAATCAGATAAGGTTTATGTAAGCATAGAGATAACCTATGAAACAGGTAAGGTCACAAAGAACAAGATAATAGAGCGTTGTTTTACGGTAACGAAAAAAGCTGGAAGACCAGAGATCTCAAATGTATGTCATGATGCCTTTGATTGCAGAGGTGGCAGAAAGGATAAGAAAGAGTTGCTGCTAAGAGGTGTCCTGGAGTCTGATGCTGCTTTCCCTGCTGTTATCAAGAAGTATCACCTCTTCAAAGGTGAGGACAAACTGAATATTTTTGACAACAAAGAGACGTTGCAGAACCTGCTCGACCTTTATTCTGATGTTAAAGATATTGTACCCTTCAAGCAGTTTGCCCACTATGCGCAGAAGATGGCAGAGAAAGCTATGGGAACAAATAAAGCCAGAGCGTCGCGACAATCCAAAGA
This sequence comes from uncultured bacterium, assembly GCA_945829425.1. Classification (GTDB taxonomy): domain Bacteria; phylum Bacteroidota; class Bacteroidia; order Bacteroidales; family Bacteroidaceae; genus Prevotella. The sequence continues at coordinate 88,756 of CALZUQ010000002.1, forward strand.
TATTGAATATGTCAACAAAGAGATTGTCCGGCTGACAAAAGAACTCGAAAAGCATGAGGCAAGGTTTTTTTCAACGAAGAAAGAGTATGATGATGCGGAAGCGAAACTGGAGGGCTTAAAGGATGACATGGCATCTATCAACAAGATTAGGGAGTTGCAAGACAAACAAAAGGATTGGAAACGGGAAATAGGAATCCTGCAACGTCGGATTGATGATGAATATGGTCGTATGCTGCTTGATTCTCAATGGATTCTAATGGGATTTAGTTCCATATTGGAAGAATACAACCGTAAGATGAGTAGTTTGCTGATTAGTAAACAGAATATTGAGGAAGACTACAAGAAAAAGCAGGAAGAGGAGTTTGATAAGGCTAAGACTGAAAAGGCAAAAACAGAACTTGAAAAGATTGCATGGAAAATGAACGATGTGGAGAAGATGAAATATATGCTACGTACACATCGTTGTGCTATATGTGGAACCGAAGCGATGGAAGGTTCTGTAACCTATGACTTTATTAAGCAGCGTATTCATGATGTCATTGAATTGCTTACTCCCAAACCAACAGACAATCAACCAGAACTGAAAAAATTCTATGCGACAGAGAACATCGAAGAACTGAAGAAAATGGGCGAAAAGCTTGCTGACGAAGAAAGCAAGACACATGTTGACATTGAAGGAATACCGAAAGCCATTCAAGATAAGTTTGACCAGAACCTGAAATGGCGCAATGGGATTTTAGAACGAAACAGTTTGTTGGAGAAAACCAACAAGAAGATAGCCCAACTCAATGCCAGTTCTGTATCCGGGGTAAATCTGCTTGAGTTTGCCAATGACATAGAAAGTGTGAACCGATGGTATGAACAGAGGGAATCGGCAGGAGTGGAAAAGAACAAGTTGTTACAAATTATTATACCAAAAATAAAAGAAGAACTCCAGAAAAAACGTGAAGAACAGAAAAAGCTGCTGAAAACGGCGGGCAATGACTCATTATATGATGTATTCATGTTCTTCCGTAATTTTTGCAATGCCGTGGAGAGGACCGAAGAAGCAACAACCGAGGAACTGCTAAAGAGGCTGTCGAAGAATGCAAATGTGTTCCTGTCGCAACTGAATGTAGATGATTTTACTGGTGTAATAAGAATTTACATGCACTTCGGAAACCTGACCATAGACTTGGAGGACAGAAACGGAAAGGTCATCACCAACCCAAACACATCTCTGCTTACAACTATGCACATCAGCATTCTGCTGGCAATTTCAGAATTGACCAAAGAGAGCCAGAAAGCAGAATATCCGCTGATTTTTGATGCACCTACATCATCTTTCGATGAGGGGAAAGACAAATCGTTCTATGACTGTCTCAATGCTAATATCGACAAGCAATGTATCGTTGTGACAAAGAGTTTCTTGTACAAGGATGATGACTCAGGTGAATACAGGATAGATCATGAAGCGCTGAAGAAGTTGAACTGCAAGAAATTCCGAATCAGAAAATTATCTGACGGTTTTGACAAACTCGATATTGCAACGATAGATACTCAGGTAACTGAAATCAAGGAGGACTAAAATATGGCGTCATTATATGAAACTTGGTTAAACAGAATAGACTCATACTACGAGGAACGTTACTATGTGCCGGTAATAGAAGCATTGTGCCAATATCATGGCGGTTCTGTTGACGGACGCGATGGTAAGGGAAAAGTATTCAATGCAGGATACGAGGTGTTTATCTATGCGTTCTTCCTCGGATTATATTATGGAGAACGTACTCCGCTGGAAGGTCCCAGACGAAAGTTCCGCATGGAAATGTACACATGGGGCAGAAAGTCTACAGAACCCGGCAGAAAGGACTATACTCTGATACAGAAATACATCTTTGTAGCTCTCGTAGCCAAATCAAATATAGATTTGCTTGCTGTTGACAAAGGTAATCTGTCTTTGGATGAAGCATGTGATATACTTATGATAACCCTAAATGAATATGCAAATACTGGATTTCGGCTGATTCTTCCTCCTGGCAGAGAAGAAATAGATTCCACACTATTCGAGAATACAGGTTTGTTGGAGATGATTAGAAACTTTTGTGGGAAATAAACACGAAACTTCAAAAAAAGTATGTCAACATAAATGGTGAAGTATCTAAAGATAAATGGCGAAGTATGTTTAGATACTTGGCTAAGTATGTCAAGAGACTTTTTCTGAATGTTTTCAGGTTGAAATGGTAATGCAATACTACTTACTTTTAAAAGAAGATATACTTCATCGGCAAAGTAAGTATATCTTCTCTGGCAAAGTAAGTATATCTTCTCTTGGAAAGGCCTCCCTCGTTTCGCCCTTATGGCTCCCTTTCTTGTCCGCATAAAAATGGGACTTACTTGGGACTTACTTGGGACTTACTTGGGAGTCACTTGGGACTTGTGCTACCCTGCGTTCTGACGAAAAATGCAAAAAACGGACGATATCCACCCACTCAAAACGGAGCATATCCGTTCAGCGGGACTGCCGCCAACGGAGTTCATTGAAATGGTCAAGCTATACTTTCTCTGGTCATTTCAACAGAAAAGCCATATACAAAGGTAATGTAGTAACCCCACCCGAAACTCCAAGGCTCGTAATCCTCGTATGCAGAATATGCTCCGTATGGTAGGGTATGGAGAAAACATCGGATCGGGTTTCCCTAAAATTCTCAGTGCTTGGCAAAAGGCAGGATGGAATGCACCGCTGCTGGAGAATAAACTGGATGTCCAGGAGGTACAACTGACTATGTTTATTCCGAAGGTACATGAACAAGAAAATGTCCACGATAATGTCCATGATAATGTCCACGATAATGTCCACGATGGACTAACTGAGCGTCAGCGAATTATACTTGATATAATAAAGTCTAACGATGTCATCACTTTGACTCAAATGTCCACGATAGTTGGTGTCTCTAAAAAGACTATACAACGTGACATCGCACTCATGAATGATGTTGTTAAACGCGTTGGTGGCGAAAAGAGTGGGCATTGGGAGATTGATTATAGCAAAATCCGTCAAAATTCACCGAAATAGGGTAAAATATGGACTTCCCAAAGGAAATGTATGATATGTTTGACCGCATCCGTGGGCAACAAGAGGCAAATCTGCGAATGTGTACAACACTCGTGGCTGGATTTGTTGCAACGAATGAGAGGGATGTGAACTACATGGATAGTTTCATGGACAGCTTGTTTGACTGCATGGAGCAACAGAACGAGGAAGAGCTGCTGATGAGGAAATATATCAACCATATCGGCACTTTTGATGCTCAGGAAGCAAAAGAACGTACTGAGCATTTGGAGGATCTGCTTGGGTACAAGTCTCACGTCGCATGTGCAGCTTGTTATCTTGCAGAAGAACTACATGCTGGGCAAGTTGATAAGGGCGGCAAAGATTATTTTATAACACACCTGCTCCCTGTTGGCAAATCTGGTCACGACTGGATGGAAGAAACTATTGGATTCTTACATGATGCTGCGGAAGATACCCCTCATACCGTGGAAGAGGTCATTGGCTTGCTGAAGAAAAAGCTTGAGGAATTGCTCACAAAGTCTAATGATGATTGGAAATACAAATTCGAAGACTATATACACGTTTGTCCAGGGGACATGTTTCATAGGCTGACAGAAGAGGAATGGGAGGAAATTGCGAATGCCCTCCATTGCCTTAATCATCATAGTGCACCGACAAGAGAAGAGTACATCAAACGTATTTCGAAGAATCCCCTTGCCCGTAAAGTCAAGATGAACGATTTGGAGAGCAATATGGATATATCTCGCATCCCAAATCCTACGGAGAAGGACTTTGAGCGTCTGGAGAGGTACAAGAAAGAATACAACTTCTTGTTAAACTCCTACCGAAATCAATAAAAAATGAAGAAAAAAGTGATGTCGGTGTTCAGCAAAAGGATTGGAGGTGCATGAAACCCAGCACTCCATGAAACGCAGGAGTCCTTGGCATGACTACCAAAGGAAAGGTTCTTATATGCTAACTCTTGTGGTAGAAGGGCATCATATATATATTGGAATATACCCGTTCAGTCTCCATACATATTCCGGAGCATACCCGTTCAGCATTCCGGGTATGCAGTCATCAGTCAGAAGGGTAAAAACAGGTTCTTTTTGATGTCCGTTCATCCATAAAAGGACGTAAAAGAAGTTAAGGGCAACACCACTTTATTAGGTGGTTGAACATAACCTATCACCTGTTCACCATGCTTTCGGTGATGCCCCATTCTGACCCCCCTACATACTACGTCCCTATAGGGACTACGTATTGGGGGGTCGTCAGCATCACCTTCAGCAAAGGAGGCATCTTGGAGGTCGCCGACAGCCTCACACGTGCCATCAATCGCTGCAAGAACTACACGCCATCGCAAGTCGCCGTGATATATGAGTATCTTGGAGAGCCATTAGATAACCCAAAATAGCGCACTATGGCGTACCATGGCGTAGAATTGTCGCAATGACGCATGTCAGATGTAGTACCTTTGCACCGTGATTTGAGAGAGGCGCCTCCGTTCGGTTCTCGATTGATGTTCGATGGCTCTCCGTTCGTTCTCCGTTTGTCCTTCGTTCGTCCTTCGTTCCAAGTTCGTTCGTCCTTCGTTCCGGAAGCGGGAAGTATCGAACAAGTAACGGAACAGGAAAAAGGGTCAGTGGAAAGGTCAGTGAACCATCAAGGTACTACCTTCCTAATGGCATAGTCCTTTATCCGCAGGTAGTTGACCCGCAGTTACCGATGTGCGACCCGTTGGTGACGAGGATAGATGTCTCGCCTCCTATTGCAAAAAATGATGGTTGTTGTCTTACTACATATTCCGGAGCATACCCGTTCAGCATTCCGTGTATGCAGTCAGCAGTAAGAAGGGTAAAAACAGGCTCTTTTTTATGTCCGTTCTTCCATAAAAGGACATAAAAGAAGAAGGTAAGGGCAACACCACTTTATTAGGTGGTTGAACATAACCTGTCACCTGTTCACTCAGTTTAAAAGCACATTTTCTATTTTTCTCCTAAACATCTGAAAATAAATTGATTAAATAAAACAAGACACGTTTTTCAAACGACTTTATGCAGTGTTATACACGTTTTTCAAATGACTTTCATGTAAATTGTACACGTTTTTCAAACGACTTTCGGGTACGAAGTTAATATATTTTCTTCAATAAGCAAAGAAAAACAGAGATATTTTTGCAAAAAATATATTGTTATGCTAAATATCATACAAAATCGTTCTATACAAATTCATACTTTTAGTCATAACAACGACGTCATATAAACCGGCAGATAAACTATGCCGTTATCGATTTTCACATCCCACGATTTTTGAGATATTCACCAATCTCATCTATGAGTTTCTCGTCTATGGCATTGGCTTTGGCAAAGTCGGGGAAATGGCGCACGGCATATTCCACATCGTCAATGATAGAAGATGCATTCTTGATACAGGAGTCGTCACCAAACCTGAGGATATCGTCAGGAGTGATTTTCCTGTCCTTTCCGCATAATGTCAGTTCATGACGATGATACAGCGGCGAACCATGCAGGTCAACCGTAAAGTTCAGGTCATAGGCAGGAGCAAAATGCCAATGCCCGTCTCTTCCCATCAGGAATGAGAAGTTCTTGTTATGGTCGTCAATATTTGCCGCCAGAACATTAAAGGCGGCAATGCGGAAGATGTCCGCCAACTCGTTGTCGGGTATCCTCAACAGACGGGCTGTCTTCATCAAGTCCTCATAACAATCGGCATCGGGAGAAATGGCGGCAAGAGTCTGTATATGCAACTTGTCATTTCCTACCCTGTCGAAACGTTCAGTGATGAAATGGCTGCGCCCGTCTATGGTAATCAGTCTTGAAGGCATCATCTTTATTCCACACGCCAAAGCCATGTCGTAATACGTTTTTTCCAGCAATGTAAATGGAAAGCGCCCGCCCCTGTCAAATTTCAGAATATAATACCTATAGTTGCCTTCAAACTGGACTTGCCCGGATTTCACTGTGCCGTCGTCCTCATTGATGGCAATAATTGCCTTGGGTTGCATACCACCCGCAGAAGTCCCCACGAGATAAAGGCTCTGCATACTTGCGCTGTTCACATTATCCACCGCCTCAGCCCTCTCGTTCAGAATATCATCAGCTATCTTATAAAGACATGACAATTCCAAATCGACCGGCTCACTCCATTGGTCAAGACATGGTTCAAACTCCAACGCCCCCATAGCCCGCTTTCCCATAAATGCCAATGCGTCAACAGGGGTGAATTTCACGTCGGGCATATTCTCACGCTGCCATCGTGATATGAGAGTCTCGCCCCAGCGGTCAGGAAGCGAGTCTGCAAGAAATTCCGGCAAGCCCTTATATATCTTCTGTTGCTTGTTGCCCTTGTATATTCCACCCTGACGAAGATACGGCAGGCTGATGGATGCTGTCAGTGGAGCAATGTCATATCCCGAAGTAAGGAACGACGGCGAGAAACTGAAAAAAGCCCTTCTCTCCTTGTCGTCCCAAACCAGTCGTCCGACATCATGTCCCCACAGCGTGATTTTCAATATGTTGTTCATGCTCATCCCTTTCACCGTTTAATGTTTCACTCTCTGCCTTTGCTTTCCCTTTAGTTTCTTTTGAATTTCCTCCAATTCGAATGGAGAAACGGGCAACTCGGGAAGCACGCCCTCGATTTGTTCGAGAATGCCAATCGCCCTCATCATTCTCAACAGAGAGTCGAGGGTTACATTACGCAGCTTGCCGTTCTCGAAGTTTTTCACCGTGGCAATTCCCACACCGGCATTGTCCGCCAATTCCTGCTGCGTAAGGTTGGCGGCAATGCGATAGCGCTTGCAGTTACTCCCCATTCGTGAGATAATCTGCGCATTGGTATCTCCGTATATCAAATTCATGTTGCAAAAGTATGAATTATTATCCATAACACCGAATATCTGGCGTTAAAATATCACAAATCATACTTTCCGTAACAAAGATAATTCTTTTTTATATCATTACATCGTCACCGATGCTGACGTGCCTTCATAGCCGATAGTCTTAACGACTGATGAGCCTGCGGTGCGGACGTTGAAGGTGCGCTTCTGGAGCATACCGGGGAAACTGCCCGAGCGGGATTCTATAGTGAGTGTACGCTTCTTGTCGTTCCATTTCATCGTGATGGTGGAGTAGGCACCTTTCTCGTAGTTGTAGTTGTCGCCCTCGTCCTCATAGAGAGTGAAGGTGGCGTCGGCTCCGGGATATACCACGAGGTCGAGATTGTCCCACTTGCTCTGCTCAGCATATTGCATCACAGGGGCAAGAGGCAGGATGGTTCCGGCCTTGACGAACATCACGGCACGGTTGAGGGGCGAAGGAACCGTGACATCACGACCGCCCGCATATTTCTTTTCGGTATTGAAATCATACCACTCCACGCCCTTGGGCAGATACTTGGTCACACTCTTCTCCTCAGTGAAATCATACTTTAATCCTTTAATTCTTTCATCTTTTAATTCCTTCTTGTCCCAACCGCTCATGGCATCCTCCTTGAATATCTTTTCCTCGGTATATTGGGCAGTCAGGACAGGGGCGGCAAGAATAGAACGGCCGAACATGAATTCCTCGGCATTCTGCCATGTCTTCTTGTCGGCAGCGAAATCATAATGCAAGGCACGGAGATAGCTCTCGCCGGCTGAGGTCACTTGCCATGCCGTGCTGTAGATGTAGGGCAAAAGGCGATAGCGCAGGCGTATGGTCTGCTCGATGGCATCATATACTGGCTCACCCTTCTTGCCAAACTGGTATATCTCGCGCGGAGCGTCGGCACCATGACTGCGGAAGACAGGGCAGAACAGGCCATACTGCATCCAGCGCACGTAGAGTTCCTGATACTGGGGATTGCGCGGAGCCGAACCGGGACCCTGGGTGTTGTATGAGCCACAGAAGAAACCGCCTATGTCGGTATTGAAGTTAGGACATCCGGTCATGGTGTAGTTCAATCCCGCAGGCACCTGCTTGCGAAGCATGTCCCAAGTGGAGGCGACATCACCCGACCAAAGTCCGGAACCATAATGCTGCTGTCCGGCAAAAGCGGAGCGTGTCATGATGAAAACACGCTTGTCGTTAGACACCTTGCGCTGGTTGGCATAGATGCCCTTGACGGTGGCAAGTGGGAAGAGGTTGCGCACACTGCGCCATGAGCCCATGGTAGTCTTGTGGTTGTAATGGCGGTCGCAGGGGTCGAAGAAGTCGGGGTCGGTGGAGTCCATCCACCATGCATCGATGCCATAGTCAAAGAGTTTTTTCAGGTGATCCCAATAAATCTGACGAGCCACAGGACTATATGCGTCATAAACCTTCACGCCCGAGGGATATTCCTCTTTCATAGGAGGCCAAATATGCGAGATACCGCTCTGCGGCCATGTCTCGAAGTCGAAAAGCAATCCTTTCTCGTTCAGTTTGCGATACTGCTGTGTCTGCGGACCGAAACTTGCCCAAATGGAAATCATGATGTGTGCGTTCTGCTCATGCACACGGTCGATCATCTGCTTGCCGTTGGGGAATGTCTCGCCAATGAAGTCCATGGCATTCCATGTATAGTTGCTGCCCCAATACTGCCAATCTTGTATGATTCCATCGAGAGGAACCTGCAATTTTCGGTAGTTGTCAACAACCTCAAGCAGTTCCTGCTGCGACTTATAGCGTTCGCGGCACTGCCAATAGCCAAAGGTCCAAAGAGGGAACATCGGCACATTGCCCGACAACTCGCGCATACACCTGTTCACCCCGTCGGCATTCCTGCCATACATGAAATAATAGTCGGCACAATCGCCTACCTCGGCACGGAAGGTCATGCCCTGGGCATTGTCCTCAAAATGGGCACGGCTGTAGTTGTCCCAATATATGCCCCAGCCCTTGACCGACTGGATTACATTCTGGAAGTCCTCGAGATTCGACTGCTCCACATGCTTCGACAGACCGCGACGGTTGAGGCGTCCGTCCTGCACGGTGCCGAGGCCGTAAATGGCTTCGTCCTTGTCGAGCGTATATGTCTGACTGACTACGAAGCGCCCTTTGTCGGTGCCCTCCGTGCGTGGTTCAAAGGAGATGGCCTTTTCCTTTAGGAGCTGCTTGCCATTGGAAGAGGCAAAAGAGATGAGACCGGTGCGGCGGTCGATGGTGACGAGGAGGGAGGAGGACTTCAACCTGACGGTTGAAGCATTGGAGCTGATTGTAATAGGGAGAGAAGCGGAGGGGGAGAGGGTTATGACTTCGCTCTTTTGTTCCTTGTAGTCATAGCCAACGGGAGCTTTCGTCACCCGCACGATGTCGGGAGTATAGAAAGTGACGCTGACTGTCTGGTTGGCGGCAGTGATGTTGCAAGGGTTGCCCTCTTGTGCCCTAATCGTGAGAACTGCCATCACGACGAGCAGGGCGGTGAGTAGTCTTTTCATATCAAAAGTTTTTTTATGTATTTAGATGGGATACTTGTCCTCCGGACCCACTCTGTTGGTGTGTGTCGTTGACTTTGGGCACACCCTACTTCTTTGATCTTGCAAAATGCAATTCACCTGTTACTCTGAGAGATTCTCAGGCTTTACGAAATTTATTTTTGGAGGGTTGTTCTTCATCTCCTTGCTCTCCTCTGCCGTGATATACCTATACTCAACGGGATATATCTCCATCCACAGGAAGCTTTATCATACACTCCTTTCTCATCTGTCACTCCGATCAATATTCCCTCTCGGTTAAACACAGAAGCAGCAGGAAGAGGCTCTTGGTCAGAGACGTCAAGAACCTCTATCTCGTATGCCGATGATGAAAGGCACACAAAGAATAGTGAGAAAAACAGAATAATTGTCTTCATATAATCAGGGTCTGCTAAATTAAGGTGGGTTCTATTAATTCGCTTTAGATAATATCGGCTGCACTTGGGATAACCCAAGCAAGCTTGGTTCTCCTCTCGTTTGCACGATATTTGACATATTTCCGATTTATCTCTGAGGGCAGAGTGTCAGTTTTTGAAGGTTTCTGTCCCCCGGGAAACGGGGGAACCAACGAACGAAGCAAGAGCAGAGACAAAGCTTGCTTTGGCTATGCCTTGCAAGGAGGAGGAAGACGAAGTCAACCTCGAAGGGGGTGTAAAGACCATTGACCGATGCGAGCATCGTGACTGAGAACCGACGCTCGAAGCAAGAGCAGAGACAAAGCTTGCTTTGGCTATGCCTTGCAAGGAGGAGGAAGCCGTAAGGCAATTACTGGCAGTATGCGCCAGAGAGAAACGGAAATATGACAAAACGTCAACCCTTAATTACCGAATTATTGACGGTGGGAATTAATAGAACCCACCTTAATATTTGGTCAGAGGCATGGGGTAGCAGACATTACCCCACACAATAGACTTTTTTGTTGGTGTCAGGCTTTGAGGTCTTAGTCATTGATGCGGTGATGATAGATTGCTGCGCATTGATGCTTCAAAATTACTATTTTTTTATGAAAAGCTATGCTTTTATCTGAGAGTTTTAAGACATGTTAAGCAAAGAGCACTACTGACCTTAACTTTTATCCGCAGCTTTATACATATTCCGGAGCATACCCGTTCAGCATTCCGGGCCTGCAGTCAGCAGTAAGAAGGGTAAAAACAGGCTCTTTTTGAGTCCGTTCATCCATAAAAGGACATAAAAGAAGAAGTTAAGGGCAACACCACTTTATTAGGTGGTTGAACATAACCTGTCACCTTTCTTGTCCGCATAAAAATGGGACTTACTTGGGACTTACTTGGGAGTCACTTGGTACTTGTGCTACCCTGCGTTCTGACGAAAAATGCAAAAAACGGACGATATCCACCCACTCAAAACGGAGCATATCCGTTCCTCTCTTCAGAATTTATCAGCGCGGAGCATTTTCGTTCACTGAAATATTTAAGAAGCCATGCCTACCCACTTGGCGTGCTCCGTTGAGGATGTGTGGTTTATGACATGGATTATTCTTCCTTTCCAACAATTGTCTGTAAGTGGTAGTGAAGTAAGTTTTGTTCAAAAAAGTCAATAGGCAGATGTAGGTATTAGAATCCACATCTGCCTATTTTCGTTGTATATTTATTATATGCAGAGGCTAATTCATTGTATATCTGTCTCTTCATAATACATTGTGTATTGATTCCGGATGCAAAATTACACTTTTTCGATGATACAAACAAGAGAAAACAACACTTTTTCGACGTTACAATTTGTTAAAACCCACACTTTTTCGATGATAAGGCTGTTATGTCTTATCGCTGAATGTCATCAATCTTCAATTCCAATACCCTCTTTAGAGAAGAATGCCTCTACGGCATACAACGGGATTTTTTCCATCCATTGCTGGTCGGCATAGGGAAGCATGGAGCAGCGGAGAGCCTCAAAGTTACTGAAAATAAAGGGAATATGCAAGCATTTTACATTTTTATGAACGTTCAACTATGAAAAAACTACATTTTTATGAACGTTCAACCAAGGAAAAACCACATTTTTATGAACGTTCGTGGCATTTCTTGACTACTTGACCATGTGTTGTCGCTCATCTCAAAATTTCTTCATTCAACGTTGGGGATAATCTGCTTCAACTCCAGATATAGCGAAGTTCAACGTTACGTTTCAGGAAGCGCTGTGAGATATGAGCTTTTGGATAAATCTCGCTAAATAATTTATTTCTTGGCTAAATCTCTTAAATTATCGTAAGATTTAGCCGAATAATAATTTATTTCTTGGCTAAATCTCAACTTTTTCATAACTTTGCGCCAAACAATAACCGTCTGCGAGATGAAATATTCAGATGGGGAGTATGAGATAGACAAAGCATACGACAAGCATGTGCAAGACCGCCTGCGTCTTTTCAAGGATGTGGAGAAGACGACCAAAACGCTGCAAGTGGCATACGTCACCCCTCATGGACTTTATAACAACCTGCATGCACGCAAGGTGAAGAAGCAAATAACGGCCGAACATCTGTTCAGGCAAGTATAAATTCTACCAATTCCTTGAACGTACGGCGTTAGCTCCAACGCCGTACGACCATACCACATTAGGACGTACGTCCGTGGACGCTTGGACGTACGACCATAGCATTTCTGCCTCGGAAAGTAAAGTATTTTCGGCCTTTCAAATCACATTATTTTCAGAGGAAAATTAAACGTTATTAATATTTACACCTCATTCAGCAGGAATGCCATATACATCGGCAATGTGAGCAGCTTGTCTTTCCACACTGGCGAACCCCTTTCACCACTATGGGCTTGTGAGAGGGCGAATCCAACCATGATTGGAATGTCAATTCTATCTTCCTTATATACATACTCTTGCACGTTTTAATACCGAGTTTTCAGTCAAAGTCACACATTTTATACCCGACTTTTGCGGTAGAGTCACACATTTTATGGGTGACTTTCGGGTGCAAAGTTAATATATTATCTTTAACAAACAAAGAAAAACAGAGATATTTTGGCAAAAAAAGTTGCTATGCCAAATATCAGGAATTAGTAACTGAGTCCTTACACATCGTTTTGCTTTTTGTGGGAAAAATCAGTACCCTTTGTAAGCTTTACTGCAAGGTAACGGGTAACAGGTAACGCCACACGACAGATACGTGCCTTCTGAAGCCCTTCAAACAACCATACCAGAAGGTCATTTTGAATACCTTCCGTAAAAAAATTCAAAGAGGACATCTATGGTGCGAAAGCCGTTGTCTTTACAACAAAAAAACTTGCTTCCGTATAAGACTCAATTAGGAGGCATTTAGGACTCATATAAGACAAACAAGCGTTTTCCTGACGGCTCATGTTTCTTCCTGAAATTTTTCGTTGTGACGTGTGTAAAATCCACAAATTCTATGGTCGTACGACATAAGGTGCTATGGACGTACGTTCAAAGGGTCTATGGACGTACGGCGTTAGGGTGTCAGGACGTACGTCCTAAGGGTGCTTGGACGTACGTCCATAGAACCTTTGAACGGTGGTGAACAGAGAATGAACAAGAGTGAGTCAACGGCGCTTATTCTGAACGGTTTTTGAACGCCAATGAACGTGTCGGGTGCTGGGACTATCCTATAGACAATGAGAAATATAACTATTTCGCGGCATGTGAGATGAATATGCGGGGATATTATAAATAGGTGGGGCTTGACAATATTTCTCCTCGTAAGATATTCAGACGCCTTCCGTTTCTTCCTTCTTTTTTGGCAACACGAGGTTCAGTATTACGGCCACGAGAAACACGAGGGCAACGGAGTTTTGTGCGAACACCGTACGGACAATCTCGGGGAAGATGTCGAAAATCTGCGGCACAGAGGTGAAGCCGAGGCCTATGGCGAGCGAGAGGCTCACGATGACCATGTTACGCTGTGAGAAACCACAGCGTGCCATCATTCCGAAGCTGGCGAAGACGATACTGCCGAACATCATGATAGTACAACCGCCGAGCACACATTGCGGTATGGTGGAGAGGATTACTCCAATGACAGGCACAAAGCCGCTGAGAATGAGTATCAAGGCACCGGAGGCTATGGAGAAACGGTTGACAACCTTTGTGAGTGCGGCAAGTCCCACATTCTGCGAGAAGGACGTTATGGGAGTACATCCGAAAAGTCCCGCCAAAGAGCTTACGAAACCGTCGCAAGCCACCGAGGCACCCATCTCTTTCTTCTTCACGCTGCGCCCTAACGCTCCGGAGCATATCGCCGAGGTGTCGCCGATGGTCTCTGTTGCCGATACGAGGAAGACACATATCATGGCGAGAATGGCGTCAAGATGAAACTCCGGGGTAAAAGGCATGAAACGTGGCAGGGACACTACAGGCACGTCGTGTATGGCGTGGAAATCCACCATGCCCATAAACAACGACACAATATATCCCACGGCAAGTCCGAAGAGGATAGAGAGGGAGCGCAGCACACCCTTTCCGAAGACAAAGGCGAGAAGGCACGTCAACAGCGTCACAGAGCCGACAAGCCAGTTGGCGCTACTGCCGAAGTCGGCGGCACCCTGTCCTCCTCCGAAGCTGTATGTCCCTATAGGCAGCAGCGAGATGCCTATCGCCGCCACCACCGTAGCCGCCACGACATGCGGTATCAGCTTTGTCCATTTGTTTGGAAAGAGTCCGAGACACCCTTCCACTATGCCTCCGACAATCACGGCACCCATCAACGTCCCCATGCCTTGTGAAGAGGCTATTATTATAGCCAGGGAGAGGAAGGTAAACGAGATGCCCATGACGATAGGCAGGCGTGAGCCTATGCGCCACACAGGGTAAAGCTGTATCAGTGTTCCTATGCCCGCTATCACCATGCAGTTCTGTATCAGTACTGCGCTGAGTTCTTTTTCCAGCCCTATGACGTTTGAGAGGATGATAATAGGAGTGATGTTGGCTACGAACATTGCAAGGATATGCTGAAGTCCGAAAGGCAGAGCCTTTGCCACCGGCACCCGGCCGTCGAGTTCGTAAATGCTGCTCATGGTTTCTGTATCTTGCGTATGACAGGTTGTTTGTATTGCTCCTTGAAATGTATTGTCTGTGTATTGTAATCCATAGAGTCCAATATGGCTATCGACTCCAGCTGGAAGCCCGCCTCACGGAGTATGCGTCCTCCCTGCTGCTGTCCTTTCTCTATGGCAATACCTATTCCTACCACTTCTCCTCCCGCCTGTTTCACGATGTCTATGAGAGCCATCGCTGCCTGACCGTCGGCGAGGAAGTCGTCGACAATCAGTACCTTGTCTGACGAGGTGAGGTAGGGCCTTGACACAAAGACGTTGTTTGACACCTTATGCGTGAACGAGTATGCTTTCGCCATGTATTTGTCGTCTGTGCTGTTAGCTGTCTGGCTCTTCTTGGCGAACACCACGGGAACGTCGTAGAGATGTCCGAGCATGGAGGCTATGGCTATTCCGCTCGCCTCAATGGTGAGTATCTTGTTCACCTCTTTGCCACGGAAGCGTCGTTTCAGTTCATAGGCTATCTGCCTCAGTATGTCCACGTCAATCTGGTGGTTGAGGAAGTTGTCAACCTTCAAGATGTTACCTTCTTTGATAACACCGTCTTCGATGATTTTTTGTTCGAGAAAATTCATGTTGTTTTTTTTAGTTATAAGTTTTTGTCAGTCAATGCCAGAAGAAAGGAACGCCTTTGCCGATCCGAACTTCAGGAAGAGGTCGAGGCGTATCGGTATATGACGTGTGTCGTCGGTTACGAAGAACCTCACTATTTCCTTCTCCTCGCCATCGTCGGTCTCAATGTACGCCAGTTTGAGACATGCATATTTCTTTCCGTTCTCCGCCTTTACCTTTTCCTTTCCAAGGTATCTGAGGCGTGCCGTAGAGATGCCGTTACCATCGGCTATCGGGAAGAGTATCGTACGTCCCTCTTTCCATCCTGCCGTAGAGAAGTTCCGGGCACGCAAGAATACGGAGAGCATGTCGTAGATATTGTTTTTCGACGACTGCCGTTTCTCATGCCTCTCACCCTTCGAGGTCAGTTCGCGCATGGTGACGGTGCATCCGTTGTTGTATGTGTACAACAGCTCGTCGACATAATATCTCTTTCCCTCGCTGGCACCCTTTCTGTAGTACAATGGCACGAGCGATGTCGTGGTATAGCATAACAGCGTGTCCCTCATGCGGAAATACTTGTCTATCTTCTTGCTCGTCTGCGTGGTAAGCGCACAGCGGTAGGCTTCCTGACCGTTATATTTCTCCTGGGTTATCGCCATGGTTGCAGTACCCGCCGTAAGCCAAAGGAATTTCCAATTGAAATACAGCTTATATTCAAGCCGCTCACCCGCTTTGAAAGCAGTATTCTTCAGCGGCTGCTGCCCCCATGCCGAAACGTAACAGAGCATTGCTATCAGCCAGAAGCTGAACCGTGGCATAAACATTGTCTTTCTCATTTTATAAAAGCTAAGTTCTTTAAGCTAAGTTCTCTAAGCAAGGTTCTAAGTTCTCTAAGCAAGGTTCTAAGTTCTCTAAGCAAGGTTCTCTAAGCTAAATTCTCGAATCTCTCTTAGCCATAACCATCACTGTGCGTAACATCATGTCGAGACGCGAGATGTAACAGAAGCCCGCCTCTTCTCCCCAAGAGTTCTTCAGAATATAATAGCGCGAGCCGTCCGGAGTATGTCCATAACCTATTATCGCCATGCAATGGTCGTCGGTTAGTATATGTCTTTCGAAGAGTCTCTGCCGCATCTCCGTGACAGCCGTGATGTCCTTGCTCCCGTTTTCCATACGTGAGGCGAGTGAGGTCATGCAACCCTCCCAAGCCACAGGATGCCTATTCTCGAGCGAGGTGTCTATAACCGCCATGAGCGAGTCGAGAGGGACGTTATACGCCTCATGATGCTGTCTGTTGTCCGGCAGTTCCGGGGCGAACGACGAGAAATACTCATGATGACGGAACGAGGTGACGGGATGCCATTCTCCCGGCAAGGCAATGCTCTCGGCAAACAGCTGTGGAGTATATTCCATGCCGTACAGGAAGACAAGATGCGGAGCTGCCGAGAGCCTGCTGTCAAGTATTTCCGCTACTGCGGCTTGTTGCCTTTCGAGCGTTGAGCGTTGTGCTGACATGACGGCAGACGTATGGTATGCGGAGCGTGCCGCTACGGCAAGGTCGTTGCCCGAGACGATGTCAGGTCGGTAGCTGTCGTATGTCACCACGCCGTATCGTTCTATGAGCCGCATAGCCTCAGGGAGCGTGCCGCGGAGCGTTATGGTGTCGCCGCAGAGGAAAGTACGGCGCGACTGCTCCTCAATGCTTTTCCTTGCACACCACATCGGCGAGAGGTTCACGCTGTCGCCCATGGCGAGGCGGTCGCTCTCCAATGTCGCCAGCATGGCGTATATCCAGCATGCCTCTGTCCTTCCCTGGTCTTTCACAGGTGTCGTCGGTAGCATCACGTCCACAACGAAATGTTGCGGCACGCCGTACTTCTTCTGTGTGCCGTGGCATGATGTCAGTACGGCAATGGCAAGGGCGAGAAATAATATGCGCATATACTGTCTGACCGCAAAATGAAAACAGCACACAGAGAGGATTGTTGCTTGCATGAAGCTGTCACTGTCTCTGTGTGCCATAGGTTAAATACTATAAGATGGGTTCTATAAACTCGGTATGCCATTCTCCTGCCCGTCCCTTATTTCACATACTCCGAGAAGTCTGTGAGGTGCATGTCACCCTTGCGGCGCAAGGTGTCGTGCATAGCGAATGCAGCAGGCAGGCAATGGTGTATATGACCTCCTGCAGCTATCTTGAGATATTCGCGGAGAAGAGGCCTGTAGTCAGGGTGCGCACAGTTCTCGATGATCTCGTGAGCACGCTGCATAGGTCCCTTTCCTCTGAGGTCGGCAATGCCCTGTTCGGTAACGATAACGTTGATGTCGTGCTCTGAGTGGTCGTGGTGAGACACCATAGGCACGATTGCAGAAATCAAGCCACCCTTTGCCGTCGATGCGCAGGTGAAGATGGAGATATATGCGTTGCGCTCGAAGTCTCCCGAGCCGCCAATGCCGTTCATCATGTTTACGCCTGAGATGTGTGTGGAGTTTGCATTGCCGAAGATGTCCACCTCGATAGCTGTATTGATAGCTATCACTCCGAGTCGGCGTATCACCTCCGGATGGTTTGAAATCTCTGACTGACGCAACACGAGATGGTCTTTCAGGAAGTCGATATTGTCGTAGACATCCTTCAGACAGTCGTTGGTGACGGTCAGCGAGCATGTCGAGGCGTTCTTGACACGTCCTTCGAGCAGCATGGGAACTATGGCGTCCTGAAGGACTTCGGTATAGATGTTGAAGTCAGGCACCTGAGGGTCTGTGCCGAGAGCAGCGAGGATAGCGTTCGCCGTTGTTCCAACACCGCTCTGCATAGGCAGGAACTCCGGTGGTATGATGCCACGCTTCATGTCGTTTACGAGGAACTGCGCCACATTGAGTCCTATCTGTGTCGTTATAGGATCTTCACCCTTGAAGCCGCGTGCCTCGTCAGGGATATTACATTCCACTACGCCAACGATTTTCTTCGCGTCTATCTCGACATAGTTCTTGCCTATGCGGTCGGTGACGTTAGAAATCATTATTGGCTCACGGCGTGGAGCGTCGAGCGGCTCATAGACGTCGTGGAGCAATCCTGCCTGGGGATGGTGGAAAGCGTTGAGTTCAAGCACCACCTTGTCTGCCAGGCGCGCTATGGTCGGTGAGATGCCTCCTGCCGAGGTGAGGTAGGCCTTACATGCCGTCTCTCCCTCTTCAATGGCTGATACCTCGATAATCGCCATGTCTACCTTTCCGTAGAAGCCATAGCGTATCTCCTGTGCCATGTGGCTGAGGTGGAGGTCGGTATAGTTTATCCTGCCGGCATTCACCGCCTTGCGGAAGTCGCCGTTGGTAGTATATGGAGCACGGAAGCCTATGGCATCGGCGCGTGACAGAATGCCGTCGGTGCTCTCGCCCGTCGATGCTCCTGTAAGCAGGTTAACCTTATACTCCCTTCCCGCTGCATGTTCCTCTTCCGCTATTGCGGCAACCTCTCTCGTCACTGCCTTAGGCGCTCCGGCAGGAGTAAATCCGGAGAGTCCCAACGTATCACCGTTCTTGACCAGTCGTGCAGCCTCCATGGCTGTCAGTCTTCTATATCCCATGATTATTTATGATATTTTTAAGTGATTAAGTTTGATTTTTATTTCATGAAAGACGGAAAAAACTTTATTTGTCGTGCAAAGGTACACATTTTCTTCATAATCTTCCACATTTTAATAATTTTTGTGTACCTTTGCACCAATATTTTTTATTATTATAATAACGACAGCTCAAAAAAGGAAACAAGAAAAAAGTAACGACACCTCATAACGAACAAAAATATCCTTTTCACAATGGAACAGACATTACTTATTTACAATACGCTCCACAGAAAGAAGGAACGCTTCGAACCGCTTCATGCACCAAACGTAGGCATGTATGTCTGCGGACCTACAGTATATGGCGACGCACACCTGGGACACGCCCGTCCTGCCATAACGTTCGACATACTCTTCAGATACCTTCAGCATCTGGGGTATAAGGTGCGCTACGTGCGTAACATCACCGACGTGGGACATCTGGAACACGATGCCGACGAGGGCGAGGACAAGATAGCTAAGAAGGCACGCCTCGAACAGCTGGAGCCAATGGAGATAGCGCAGTATTACACACGCCGCTTCAACCGTGCCATGGAGAGGCTCAACGTTCTCCCGCCATCCATAGAGCCTCACGCTACAGGGCATATCATAGAGCAGCAGCAGCTCGTACGTGAGATCCTCGACAACGGATATGCTTACGTCAGCAACGGCTCGGTGTATTTCGACATAGAGAAATATAACAAAGACTATAAATACGGTGTGCTCTCAGGACGCTCGTTGGAGAACATCAAGGACGCAAGCCGTGACACTCTCGCAGGAGTCGGCGAGAAGAAAAACCAGGCAGACTTCGCACTGTGGAAGAAAGCTCAGCCGGAGCATATCATGCGATGGCCGTCACCATGGTCAGAGGGTTTTCCGGGATGGCATTGCGAATGCACAGCAATGGGCAGGAAATACCTTGGCGAGGAGTTTGACATTCACGGCGGCGGCATGGACCTCGTGTTTCCTCACCATGAGTGTGAGATAGCTCAGGCGCAGGCTTCCATGGGACATCATGCGGTAAAATACTGGATGCACAACAACATGATAACCATCAACGGACAGAAGATGGGTAAGTCATACAACAACTTCATCACTCTCGACCAGTTCTTCACCGGAAAGCATGAGCTGCTCTCGCAGCCGTTCGCTCCGCTCACCATACGTTTCTTCATACTCTCCGCTCACTACCGTGGCACGGTGGACTTCTCTAACGACGCCCTGTTGGCGGCAGAGAAAGGTCTCGCGCGTCTGCATGCCGGGTTGAAGGACCTTCAGCGCATACAACCCGCAAAGGGTTCACAGCCGGAAGTGGAGAAATTTGTCCGTGAACTGCCTCAGAAACTCTATGACGCCATGAACGACGACCTTCAGACACCTGAGGTCATCAGCCTTCTCTTCGAAGCATGCCGACAGGTGAACATTCTCGTTGACCGTAAGGCGAAAATATCGGCAGCACATCTGGAGAGCCTTGAGGCAACCATGAAACTGTGGATTGAGGACCTCCTCGGACTTAAGACCGCCGACAACGAGGCTGACCCGTCACGCGAGAAAGCATACGCCAAAGCGGTGGACATGGTGCTGGAGATGCGCTCAAAAGCCAAGGCAGAGAAAGACTGGGCGACATCCGACGCACTGCGCGACGCTCTGCAAGAGGCGGGATTTATCATTAAAGATACTGCCGACGGTACGGTATGGAGCCTGTAGCAGAGAAAAGAAGGCAGTTCATACGCTTCTGCATAAACGGTGCTGCTGCCGTAGCAATACAATACGGAGTGTATCTCCTCATGCTGGAATACACTGGTGCTTTCATGGCAAACACCGTGGCATACGCCGTGTCGTTCTGCTATAACTTCATCATGACAAGCTACTGGACGTTCGGCAGAAAACCGACGTTCGGAAAGCTTGCCGGCTTCTGCGGCTCACATATAGTAAACTATATAGCACAGCAGATATTCCTTTGCCTCGCACTATGGCTCTCCATACCCGACGCGTATGCTGCCCTTGTTGCTATGGCATGTGCCGTACCAGTAAATTTCACAATACTAAGACTCGTCTATACCAGACGTTGATACGGCATCACTAACAAAAACAATCATATAATAATTGCACACCTACCTAAGAAATGAATTTTTTAGATCGTAACGAATTTAATTTCAGACCGTCAGAGAAGGTCGTAGAAGCTATACGCAACTTCGTCCCGGAGACCCTATGTTTCTATACCAGGATATATGACGAAGGCAAGAAGAGCGTGGTGTCTGTAAAGCTGTCAGAGATATACAACGTTCCGGAGAAACAGGTGCTCATAGGATATGGCGGAGAAGACATACTGAAAAACGCCGTACACTACTACCTTATGAAAGGCGAAAAGAAATCAATACTCATTCCGCAGTTCTCATGGTGGTATTACAACCGCATCGCCGGAGAATGCGGAGGAGAGACATATATGTATCCGCTGTATGAAAAGGAGGACACCTTCACATACGACGTGGACGAGGTGATAGAATACACCAACCGTATAAAGCCACGCATGCTCCTGCTCGCCTCACCCAACAATCCTACGGGAAACTGCCTCACACCAGAGGAGATAGGACGTATCATGGAGAACATCCCGGCAGACACCATGGTACTCATTGATGAGGCGTATGCTTCGTTTATATCCATCGACACCGGATATATTGCTCCTCTCGTAAACAAATACCGCAATCTCATCATCTCACGCACGCTGTCGAAATTCTACGGGTTGCCGGGGCTTCGCATGGGCTTCGGATTCATGGGCGTTGGTCACGAAAACTTCCTTTCTTACTCCAACAAATACCTCGGCTACAACAGATTCTCTGAGGCGGTAGCTCTTGCGGCTCTCGAGAGCGACGAACACTACCGCAGAGTGGCTGACGAAATGGAACAGGGACGTCAGATTTTTAAGAGTGTATTAGGAAACATGCCGGGCTTCAAGGTATATAAGAGCGTGGCGAACTTCATACTGATAAAATACCCTGTCGGAATAAAAGAGGCATTGGAGATAGCCTTGGAAGAACGGAAATATAAAATAAAGTTCATGACCGACAAAGGCCTGGAGTCATGTCTGCGCATAACACTTGGACGGAAAGACCAGATACAGGTGGTGGTAGACACAATAAAAAGGGTGGCGGAGAACTTTTACCTTAACGGCCAAGGTTAAGTCAAGGTTAAGTCAAGGTTAAGTCAAGGTTAAAATCAAGGTTAAATAATCAAGGTTAAAAAATCAAGGTTAAGTCAAGGTTAAGGTTAAGGCCTAAATGTTTTGACAGTATTCAAGTTTAAGAAAATAAATGAAAGCAATAATTCTTGCTGCCGGCATGGCATCACGCCTTCGGCCACTTACAGACACCATGCCGAAATGTCTGCTGAAGGTCGGGGAGCGGTCACTGCTTCAACGTAGCATTGACGCTCTCTGCGACAACGGCATCCGGCAGTTTGTCTTTGTCACGGGCTACCGACACGAGATGATAGAAGATTTTGTCACCTCTCGATATCCTCATCTCGACGCAACTTTTATATACAACGAAGCCTATTCGTCGACAAACAATATTTACTCTCTATGGCTGGCACGCCCCGAAGCCGACGGCGAAGAGGTGTTGCTCCTTGACAGTGACCTTCTCTACGACCCACATATTTTAGGGCGCGTCATTTCTGCTGAAGGCAGCAACATTCTCACCCTGATACGTCACGACCTCGGCGAGGAGGAGATGAAGGTTGTCATTGACGATGCTGGGCACATCACGGCTATAAGCAAGAAGTGCAATCCAGAGGAAGCCATAGGAGAAAGCCTCGGCATAGAGCGCATGTCAGCAGCATATACCACGGCACTGTATCGTGAGCTGGACAGCATGATGAACCCCGGTCACCACAATGACGGACAGGGCGAAGAGGAAGGAGCGGAAGACCTGCGTAATGTCTTTTACGAGAGGGCTTTTGAACGCCTCATACCTCAGGGACACACGTTCTCTGTCGTAGATGTCTCAGACCTTTTCTCGTGTGAGCTTGACACGGTTTCCGACTTCAACGAGGCAAAAAAGCTTATCCCGCCGCATCTATACTGACAAGCCGACGTTCATGGCAATCAGCAAAGGTGGGAAATATGACCTTCGCCCTTCCTCCTGACCCACCGGCAATAGGGGGAGCAAACCCACCTATACTCTTGTACGCCGACAAAGAAAAAAACTATTTATGGCATCATACGACATACGTCCGCTCCAGTTGCGGATTTTACAGATACTGAAAGCCGTAGACATTGTCTGCCGTGAGCATAACCTGAGATATTACCTTGTAGCGGGAACACTGCTTGGTGCTGTGCGTCATAAGGGTTTCATACCTTGGGACGACGACCTTGACATCGCCATGCCACGTGAAGACTACGATATACTTATGGCACATGCCCGTGAATGGCTTCCAGAACCTTACGAAGCGAAGTGTGCAGAGACAGACCCCTCGTATTCCGGAGCTTTTGCAAAGGTTGTAGACAGCAGCACGACATTGATTGAGCGTGAGCATTACGCATATCTGGCAGGTATATATATCGACATCTTCCCTTTGGACGGAATGCCAGAGAACAGGGTGCTGCAACACTGGCAGATGACGCGTTATAGGTTTTACTGTAAGATGATATACCTCTTACACCGCGACCCATACAAACATGGCCACGGAATATCGTCATGGCTTCCACTGCTCGTAAGGCGTATGTTTACGCATGATGAGCTGCATCGGAAGGTGCGCCGCGTCATGACACGCTATCCTTTTGCCACCTCACGTTATGTCATGGATTACGACGACAAGAACCTGCGCGGCATAATGGAGAAAAGTGTCATAGACCCTCCGAAACCGGTGCTTTTTGAGAATGAGGAATTTGCAGGCATGGCTGACCCTCACGCTTATCTCTCAAAGAAATACGGAGATTATATGGTAGTGCCGGACACCAACCATCAGCGTCAGCATAATTTCTTCTATCTCGACTATAACATGCCTTACAGGCAATATAAAGACCAAGGGATTTTCTATAAGCTAAATTCTCAAAACTCTAAGCTGAATTCTCAAAACTCTAAGCTGAATTCTCAAAGCTACAAAAAACACATGATAAAAAAAGATATGCTTCCAAAGGTAACAGTAGTGACAGTATGTTTCAACGCCTTACATGCATTGAAGAAAACATGCCGCAGCGTTCTCTCGCAGCATTACAGCGGCTTGGAATACATCATCATCGACGGAGGTTCCACTGACGGCACGGCAGAATGGCTCACGACACTTGACAAAGAGGGCGTAACATGGATTTCCGAACGCGACTGCGGCATATATGACGCTATGAACAAAGGTGCCGTGAGGGCTCAGGGAGAATGGATAATATTCATGAATGCCGGAGACACTTTCGTAAGTCCTGACACGCTTGCCGAAGTCTTCTCCCACGACCTTCGTGGCGTGGATGTCGTTTATGGCGACGTAAGGAAAAACGGCAGTGTGAAGAAAGCCGGCGAACCCCACAATTCACACCGTATGTTCTTCTGCCACCAGTGTGTCTTCACGCGTACTACGCTTATGAAGCACTACCCCTTTGACATTTTCCACAAGATGTCCGCCGACTTCAAGTTCTTCAAGCTTATGATAGCGCAGAAGAGGACGTTCCGGCATCTCGACATGGCGATAGCTGATTTCGACACCTCCGGAGTGTCAAACAAACGACGTTCTGCCGGACTTAAGGATAATATCTCCGTAGTATGTGAAATGGACTCTCGAAAAGACAAGATTCGCTTACTGCCGCACCTCCTCCTGCCATATATAGTATGCAGGATAAAGGGGAAATGACAAGTAGGGTGGGGCTTCCAGCCAGGACAACACTACCTTAAAGGGCTGTCGTTCCAACCGTACAGGTCGATTTTTTTCGCATATATATATATATTTAAAAAGGTGGGTTCTAAAAGTTGTTTTTGCTTTGGTA
This sequence comes from uncultured bacterium, assembly GCA_945829425.1. GTDB lineage: Bacteria > Bacteroidota > Bacteroidia > Bacteroidales > Bacteroidaceae > Prevotella. The sequence continues at coordinate 113,405 of CALZUQ010000002.1, forward strand.
TCAAAGCCACATCACTTTTAGAACCCATATTGTTTTTACTTTACCATACCTTTGCCCTCTGGCTCTTTGGTATGTAAAGTTTGTCACCTTTCTTTATGTTGAATGCCGTATACCATGCGTCGATATGTGGCAAGGCTCCGTTAACGCGTGCCATATACGGAGAATGGACATCGATGTTGAGAAGCATGTCAAGGAACTTCTCCCTGCTGTTGCCTGCCCACAGACGGGCGTATGCAAGGAAGAAACGCTGCTCTGGCGAGAACGTGTCTTTTGTCAGCAATATTGCAGAGCCGTCGCCCATGGCATTCTGCAACGCACGGAGAGCGATATTCAATCCGCCATTGTCACCGATGTTCTCTCCGAGAGTCATTTTTCCGTTGACATAGCGTCCTTTCAGTATCTCTATCTTTGAGAAATAGTCTTCCAGAACCTTTGTTCGCTTGTCGAAGTTCTGTTTGTCGGCTTCTGTCCACCAGTTTCTCTGATTTCCCGTCTTGTCGAACTGGCATCCCTGGTCGTCGAAACCATGACTCATCTCATGACCTATGACAACACCTATGGCACCGTAGTTTATGGCATCATCGGCAGAAGGGTCGAAGAACGGTGGCTGGAGAATGCCGGCAGGGAAGCATATCTCGTTGGTGGTAGGATTATAGTATGCATTGACTGTCTGAGGAGAGATGAGCCATTCGTCTACGTCAACAGGCTTGTTAACCTTCCTGTTCAGTTCGTCAATCCATAGGTACTCGGAGAGAGCCGAAATGTTCTCATAGAGCGAGAGGTTATTGTCAACCTTTATATTGGAATAGTCACGCCATTTGTCGGGATAGCCTATCTTGACACGGAAATTGTTCAGCTTATCCTGTGCCTCCAGCTTTGTGGCGTCGCTCATCCATGTTGCCTCTGTGATACGCTGTCCGAGAGCCTTCTGCAAGTTACGCACGAGTGTCATCATGCGGTTTTTGCTCGACTCAGGGAAGTATTTCTCACAATACATCTGGCCGAGAGCGTCACCGAGGAAATGGTTCACAAGATTCGTGGCACGTTTCCACAATGGGTCGTCCTGAACCTTTCCTGTCATCACTTTTTGGTAGTCAAACTGTGCCTTGCGGAAGTCGGCAGTGAGATAAGACGCCGCATGGCTTATGAGTCTCAGCTCAGCATAGCTCTTGAGGTTTTCCAGACTTTCCTCAGCAAGGATCTTCTCTACCTCATGAATAGGCTCCGGCTGACCGACATCGACGGTGGTGAAAGCAGGGAATCCGCTGACCCAGAACACTGTAGGCCAGTCAATGCCAGGAAAATCCTTTATGAGGGCGTCATAAGTCATCTTATGATAGTTAGCGTTGACATCGCGGAGCTTCACCTTGTCGTAGCTTGCCACAGCTATTCGCTTCTCGATGTTATATGTCGCCTCAACCTTCCGCTCTGCCGTTGCCTCGTCGTAACCTATCATGGTGAAAAGCTTACGGCAATATGTGAGATATGCCTGACGAATGGCAAGTGTCTGCTCGTCGTCGTTGAGGTAATAGTCACGCTGAGGCATGCCGAGACCTCCCTGTCCTATAGACACTATGTTACGGTCAGCCTGACGCTGGTCAGCACCGACATACCATGAAAACATCATAGTACCCTCGCCGTTACGGTCTATCTCGGCTGTTGCACGCTGATATTCCGCAACGTTTTTAACGCCACGTATCTTCTCTAACTTTGCCATGACAGGCTTATAACCTTCCGCATCACGCCTGGTGGAGTCCATCATAAGGTTATATAACGTGCCTATCTTTTGTCCGAGAGTACCAGCCTTTTGCTCTGTCTCAGAGAATTGCAGTATGAGCTGCTGAATCTGTTTCTGGTTTTCCTCTCCGAGGTCAGTAAACGTACCGTTGCGTTCCTGGTCAGGACGCAAGGGGTGGTTCTTTATCCATGATCCAGAAGCATATTCAAGAAAGTCTGTACCCGGTTTTACCGAAGTATTCATGTTGTCCACGGGATATCCGTGGAGCTGCGCATTCTGCGCCAAGCTGTCATTTGCTGTCATGATGGCTAATGAGCAAAATAATAGTGTGCTAAATAAATTCTTCATATTGTTATATGTTATGTTTGTTCTGTCGTGAAAATGAGAGGAGATTCGCTATGTAAAACGTCAACCTATACTTACTGACATTTTTGCGGTGGAGATATATAGAGAACCTGCCTATACTATTGCTTTAACAAGCAGAAAGCCTCCTATTACAAGCCAAATATACAATGCCCCCGCCAGATAGAAAGGCTTTGCTCCCGCCTGTCTGAATTTCGCCACAGAGGTGTCGCTTCCCAATGCTGTCATGGCGAGTGTCAGCATGAATGTCGAAACAATCTCTATGATGTGTAGAGCTGTGGTGAGCCATGCCTCACCGCCCCATTGCGATTTCAGGAAACTGTTTACCCCTATCATGAGCAGGAAGAGAAAAGCGAACCACGGCACATTGACCTTCGCTGTCTCACTCTTTCCTTCATGACGTGAGAAGAGCCAGCTCATGGCGAGAAGTGCTGGAACGAGTAGCATGACACGTACCATCTTAACGATAAGGGAGTCTGTGGCTATCGAGGCTCCCATGGCATTGCCTGCTCCCACGACATGTGCTACTTCATGAAGCGTACCACCGGTATATACTCCCATCTGCTGTGGGGTGAGCCAGTCGCTGAGCCCGAGACGATAGGCTAAGGGATATAGGAACATAGACACGGTACCGAAGATAACCACCGTGCTGACAGCTACAGCGGTTTGGTGTGGCTTGCCTTTTGCTATAGGCTCCGCACCGAGTACTGCTGCTGCACCGCAAATTGCAGAACCTGTACTGGTCATAATGGATGTCTCGCGTTCTATACCCATCTTCTTTCCGAGCCATATACCTAACAGCAGGGTTACGACAACAATGAGACAGTCAATCACGACGGCTTTGGCTCCTACTGCCACGACATCCTGGAACGTCAGGCGGAAACCGTAGAGAATGATGCCAAGACGGAGCATACGCTTGCTACAGAACCGTATGCCGGCGTCCCAGCCTTCCGGTTGTCGGGACCTCAGAGTGTTTGCGTAAACCATGCCAAGGAGTATGCCGACGATTAGTGAACTGAGCGATAGTGCTTTTACCGCTTCAATACCTGCTATGTACCACGCTAAAAGTGACATCATGGCTATAAGCAGGAAACCTTTGGTAGCTTTAATATTCATAATAGAGTAAAAAATATCAAGGGGCTGTACTTAAGGTGGGTTCTATTAATTCGCTTTGTCAGATTTCCGATTTATCTCTGAGAGTAGAGTGCCTGTTTTTGAAGGAGCGATGCGGGCATCGTGACTGAAAAAACTGGCAGTATGCTCCAGAGAGAAACGGAAAGATGACAAAATGTCAACCCGATTAACTAACTATTTGACGGTGGGAACTAATAGAACCCACCTTAAGAATGCAAAATTATATAATTTTCCGCTAATTACTTGCAAGTTTCCGATTTTTTCAATATTTTTGCACATTAAAAATGAAAAATCACGTATTATTCATATAAATCACACATGAAACGCTTGTTTTGCCTCTTTGTATTTCTGCTTATCCTGACAGCATATAACACATGTCAGTCACAACGTCTTTTCCATATTTCACGAAGCGTAAACCGTAACCTTGTCTGCTACGACGTAAATCAGAAAAACGGTGTCCTTGACATGAAAAATCCAATACACGTATATTGGCACAACAGAACGGACAACCCCGGGCATGAAAATGACCTCTCGTTCTTCCAGCGTAAGATGGCATACGGATATAACGTCCTTGCAAAAGGACAGAACGAGGTGGACGTTAAACTTACGGCGTATAAGAAACGCTCTATGAAGGTATGCCAGCACAACGGAAAATGGATCAGCAAGCTGAACATCAACGGCAGGTCGTGCCAATTGACTGAGATACAAGTGAAGACGAAAGAAGGCAATCCGTTAAATGTCCTTTACATAAACCTCGTAGGAGTATCGCTTGCCGACGGCTCAAAACAGATAGAGAAAATAGAAAACAAGTAATGAAACGCCTGAGCTGTAAGACAAATCACAGGAAGTTCTGTCAATCGTACAGGTAGAATAGTTCTGGCTGGAAGCCAGTACCTCACTTCAGCAGCTTAGCGCGAGGTACTGCCCTCCAGGCAGAGAGAGAAAGAGGATACCTTGTCTTATTCCGGAGACTCCGTCCCCGGTTACTCAAAGTATAGGCTTCCAGCCTAATCCGTCAAAAACTCCTCAACCGTAAAGGTTGAAGTTTTTGCCCCCACCTTAAACCTCTATAGATTCATATATTTCTTCAGGCCCTTTATTCCAAGCACAGGAGAAGAGAGTACTGGTTTCCCTGTCAGTTCAGAGAGACGCTGCTCCATACGCGCCATTGACCCTTGCGCAAGAACGAAGAGATCTACGTCACCTGCAATATGCTGTGCCGCCTCTGCGATAAGACGGTCGTGAGTCTCGCTGTCACCACTCTGACCTGCAGCGAAAGCTCCGTCAGCCAGTCCTTCTACAAGCGTAACGTCGCGTCCCGCCTCTTCTGCACAACGACGCAGGAGACGGCATGTGGGGTCAAGAGTTGTAGGCAATGTAGAGATGACACCTATCCGCTGTGCTTCGCTGACAGCTTTCTGTGCCATAGGAAGGTCGATGCGGAAAATAGGCACACGGGCAACGGAATTGCCGTAGTCGGCTATGTCTCCTACACTGGAGCATGTATTGAAAACGATGTCTGCACCGGAGTCGGCAGCAGCATTATAATAGTCGAGAAGCCTGCGGCGTACGGCAGGAGTCACGGCGTTGTTTGCTATAACTTCTTTTATAAGCGAGCTTTCTGCTATATGCTCTACCTGCACTTCCGGAAAATGCTCCTTGAAAAGTTCTGTCAATGGTCCTACAAGAGCCATGGCAGTATGTACACAAACTACTTTTTTCATACGTGTTTTTATCTTTTGATTGTTTCTTTTTTAACACAGACATGCTGTTGCTGTCTGCGTGACAACTCTATTAGTAACAAAGTTAACGGTTATGGTACGGCATCAAGCTGACAACTCTGAGCAAGGTGCTTTAAAGCTTGTATTAATAGTAATTCCACGTTAATCACTCAAATGCTTCAATCTATCCAATGCCCCCAAGCCCAAGGTATATCTCTTTCAGCGACATGTCGTTGCCGACATTTCCGGGGAAGATGATATACGGCAGACGTTTTCCGTCTTTTTCTGCCATGACGCATGGCACACTGTTTATTGCCTGTCCCATGACACGCGCCATGCGGACATGAAGTCCGTGGGTGAGGATATCATGACTCGTTATGCCGCCTTTCGCCACAAGATACTGCGGAACGTAAGGCATTTCTCTTACAAGGCGCACGAGGAAGTCGGAGACCGTCTGACCGAGATGCTGGCGTTTCGCTGCATCGGCTATGCGCACCTCCTGACGTGCGGTATAAACCACAGGTGTGACACCTTCTTCTGCAAACCGCAGCATGGTCTCCAATGTCTCTTTCGCCAAGGTGTTGCCATCGTCAACGATTCGGTTGATAGGCAGTTCAATGCCTCTGACCCCCTCTGCTGTAAGCAGTGCGTTGAGCTGACGTGTCGTCTTCTGTACATGAGAGCCTACGATGAAACATCCTGCTCCCTGTCCTTCTATGCCCAGGTCGCTACGTGTTAGCAACGCCTTGTCGTCGATACCGCTGAAAGCACGTGGCAATGACGACGAGGAACGTATCACCACAGCGCCATGCCATGACGCTATACGGCTGAAGAACGCCTCACGATAAGCATACAGCTCGTCGTAGCTTTGGGCGTTGACAATCTCGTAGTCGTCAGCCTTGCCGCCTTTCTCTGCAATATATTCGCTGAGGCGCGAATGATGATAACCAAAGACATTATCACGTGCAAACTCTGTTTCCGAGACAGGTATGAGCTGTCCGCCTTCGCGCATATAGTGCGTGCCGTCGATAGTGATGCGCCCGCTCTCTATAAACGCCGGAACGAACGGCACTGGGCGCCATACTTCTATGCCGTGGCGTTCCAGCACCTCACGCATGACATCTGTCTCAAGAGGGAAATGTCCCCGGAGACATGAGTCACTACGGCTCACGCAGATAAGACGGAAGCCATAATCTCTGTTAACCGACACGACAGCTTCAACAGCGCTTCTCACTCTCTCACGTGCCTCTTCGGCTGTCAAGGCACGGCTGTTTGTAAGGATATAGAAGAACGGCTGGCTGTCACGGAAGGCAGCATGTAGGGTTTCCTCGCTCCATTCTGTCAGGAGCAGACATCCATGAACGGTTTGTATGCCGGTAGGGTCGTCGTCGAAGACAACCATCTTATATTTTTCAAGCATAAGCATGTGTCAAAAAGTGGGTTCTATAGTTTATTAAAACCTATGTCATTCCTCTTCGGTTACTATCGGCTTTGAGGGGTTGATAAATGCAAAGAGCAATGCGCTGAGCATAAGCATGACGGCTATCATATACAGCGGGAGGTTGTAGTTTCCGGTAGATTTCAGAAGGTATCCGAACATCAGAGAGCAGCAGAAACCTCCAAGATTGCCGAAGGTGTTCATGGCACCGGATACAAAGCCGGCGAAATGCTTGCCGAGGTCTATGCACAACGCCCATGCCGAAGGAAGCATAAGGTCGAAGATGCCAAAGCACAGGGAGAGGAAGATAAACACTGCCTCCTTGCCCGGAATGAATGCCGCAAGCACCATACACAACGCTGAAACAGAGAGACATGCCGTGCCGAGAGCCTTACGCCCTACCTTTATGCCATATTTCTTTGTCAGGCGGTCGGTGAGGTATCCTCCGGCAATGTTTCCGAGCATGGACATGATAAACGGTATTGCAACGGCATATTTCAACTCTTCGGCAGTAAAGCCACGTCCTTGCTTCATAAACTCCGGGAACCATGTGAAGAAAAACCATGACCCGAAAGCATAGAAGAAATACATGCCACAGATAATCCAGAACTGTCTGTGTGAAGCTATCTCTCTCCAAGGAATCTCTTTTGTCTTCTCCTTGACGATTTTCTTTGCCTCGTGAGCCTGTTCTATCCCCGTATGTATTTTCTCATGCGCCTGATCTATGCGCTCACGTACGGTACGGTGAGGGTGTGTCTTGTCACGATAAGTGTATATCCATACCAACGCCCATATTATGCCTATGGCACCCAGGACATAGAACGAGACACGCCAGCCGTAGCGAGAGATGATAGGGATGACGATAAACGGTGCTGCCGCTCCTCCCAGACGTGTGGCAGCCCATACATATCCTTGCGCCTTGCCTACACGCTCTTTCTCAAACCATCGGCTTATGACGCTCGTAGAACATGGTGACGCTCCGGCTTCGCCAATGCCGAAACAGAAACGTATGGCGAGCATGGAGAGCAATCCGCCAGCCATGCCTGTCAGGGCGGTAAATACTGACCACCACACCACGATGAGCGCCAGGACCCATCTGTGTCCCACCTTGTCGCCGAGGGCTCCCAGTGGTATCTGCAACAATCCGTAGGACAGTGTGAATATGCTCATCACCCATCCCCATCCGCTTTGGTCAATATGTAGGTCTTCCTTGATTTCCATACTTGCGAAAGTGATGCAAGTGCGGTCAAGGAAGGTTATGACGCTGAGTATGACAAGCAGCGTCAATATGATATTCACTTTTTTCATAGTTGTGTCGCCGTTACTCCCACCTGATGTCATTTGTCCCAATATGTGCCAATCTCAAGCATCTCACGGGCCTCAGCAGGTGTTGCAGGTTCGCAACCCATAAGGCGTATCAGTTCTACGAGACGTTCCACGAGTTCTGCGTTGGTATGTGCCCGTTTTCCCGGAGCGTAATAGAAGCTGTCCTCAAAGCCTACCCTTACGGCGTTGGCTCCCATTCCTATGGCGCACGCAAGGATGGAGAAGTCTTTCATTGAGTCGTGGTTTATGCCCCATGACGAGCCGGGCTCTGCAAGGACATTGAGCAGGGCGAGGTTACGTCCTGTCGCAGAGAGGTTGCTGCTGGCTCCCGGTCCTACGCAGTAATTGTAGTGCAGTGGACGGCGTATCACCCCTTCGTCGGCAAGGCGTGTGCAGCACTCTACGTGTGAGAGGTCGAAGAGCTCCATCTCCGGCACGACGTTTGCCTCACGTTGTCTTCCCGCCCAATATCTCAGGTCAGGGTTAGTGTTTACATACACCGTCTCTCCGAAGTTGACAGAACCCATGTTCAGTGACGCTATCTCCACCTCCGGAACATTAAGGCTGACGCAACGCTGCTCTAACGAGAGCGACGACAGTCCTCCCGTTGAGCCTTGTATTATCATGTCGCTCTTCTCGCGTATCATTTGTATGGTCTTTCGGAAGACGTCAAGCTCGAATGTGGGATTGCCGTTGAGGTCGCGTGTGTGGAGGTGTACCTGACAAGCTCCTGCCTTATAACAGTTTATTACATCTTCGGTAATCTCTTCCGGAGTGAGCGGATTCTTGCATTCTGCAGGAATTTCCTTCCCCACGTGACATACGGGGGCTACGGTAACGATAATCTTTCTCATGTTTATATAGTATTAGTTTCGTTGGGTGCAAAGGTACAATTTTTTTCATTTCCCTCCAAAATTATTTCGGAGTATTATTGTCACGTCATGAAAAAAATGATACCCCCGTCCATGCTTCTCATACCCTGAAGCATGAACGGGGATATCTCCTGGAGTTCTTTCCGTTACTCCTTTCCTGCCTCTGTGCCTCCGTTGTCTTCGAAAGCCGCTTTCTCGGCAGCAGCAATAATCTCTTCTCTCGTCATCTCTTTTTCCTCTGTCTGGACATCCGAGAAGTCTATGTCAAACGTTTCGTGTGTGTCTTCCTTGCGCTCCGTCCGTGTTTTGACGTCATTCTTTTCTGTCGTGCGGGTTTCCATGTCCTTTACGATGAGGAAGTCCTGTTCTTCACGTATCGTCTTTTCTATGTCCGGAGCCGCCATGACGGGTTCTTCCTCCATTTTCGTACGCTCCGTCTTTGCCTGGAAGATGCTGTCACAGAACTTCGGCTGCTTGCGCAGTTTCTTCAGCGTCTCCTCTGCCGCATGCTGTTGTGCCTCTTTCTTTGAGAATCCTTTTCCCTGACATGCTTCAATGTTTTCCAGTACGCAGGCGTATTCAAAAACGGGTGAGTTGTTGCCGTCATTATACTGCTTCACACATCTGAACTCTATCGACACCTTGTTTTTCTGCGACCATTCTATGAGTTTCGACTTGAAGTTCACCTCTTTGTATGCCACCTTGTCGATATTCACCATCTTGGAGAGTATCTTCTTTTTTATGAATGCCATGCAGGCGTCATATCCGTGGTCGAGGTAAAGTGCGCCTACGAGAGCCTCAAAGGCATTGCCTCCCATATATGAGTTATGTGACGATGAGCGTCCAGAAGAGAGGATGAGCCGCGTGATGCCCATTTCTTCCGCCAGTCGTCCCAACGTCTCCCGTTGCACGAGCTTTGAGCGTGTATTCGTGAGGAATCCTTCACGCTTTCCGGGGAAATGTTCGTAGACGATATGCCCTACCGTGGCGTCGAGCACGGCATCGCCGAGAAACTCCAGGCGTTCATTGTTTACGGGTTTGCCTTTCTCGTTGCGTCGCGCTATGCTCTTGTGCATGAGGGCGAGTTTGTAATATGAGATGTCATGAGGGAGGAAACCAAGCATCTTATATAAAGAGATATACAGTTCCTTATCCTTGCGGAACGGGAGTTTGAGGTGGTCAATGATATTCATCCCTAAAAAAATCGAATGTCCCTCCCATTCTCCATATTGTGCAGAATGGGAGGGCTGTTATTGTAAAAAAAAGTCTGTTAACGGCGGATAGCACACCGCCCCAAAATACTTTTCCTTTCTTTTCCTTCTCTTCTCTTATTCAGCGTATTTCTTGAAAATCACGCAGGCATTATGTCCTCCGAAGCCGAAGGTGTTCGAGAGTGCTGCGCGAACCTCACGTTTCTGTGCCGTGTTGAAGGTGAAGTTGAGGTTATAGTCAATCTCCGGATCTTCGTCGCCTTCCTCATGGTTGATGGTAGGCGGCACGATGTCGTTCTTTACAGCGAGTACGGAGAGCATGGCCTCTGTAGCTCCGGCAGCACCGAGGAGGTGACCTGTCATAGACTTCGTGGAAGAGATGTTGAGCTTATAAGCTGCATCACCGAAGACATCCTTTATAGCCTTCACCTCAGAGATGTCGCCAACAGGTGTTGACGTGCCGTGAACGTTGATGTAGTCGATGTCCTCTGGCTGAAGACCAGCGTCGTCGAGGGCGTTCTGCATTACGAGCTTTGCTCCGAGTCCCTCCGGGTGAGATGCTGTGATATGGTGTGCGTCGGCAGACATTCCGGCACCGACCATCTCAGCGTATATCTTCGCTCCACGTGCCTTGGCGTGCTCCAGTTCCTCAAGAATGAGCATTGAAGCTCCCTCTGCCATGACGAAGCCGTCGCGGCTGGCAGAGAACGGACGGCTGGCTTTCTCCGGCTCGTCGTTGCGTGTAGAGAGGGCGTGCATGGCATTGAAACCTCCGACGCCACATGCTGCTATGGCAGCCTCTGCTCCACCGCAAACTATAACGTCAGCCTTGCCGAGGCGTATGAGGTTGAAAGCGTCAGCGAGGGCATTGGTAGATGATGCACATGCAGATGCCGTGATATAGTTAGGGCCACGGAAGCCGTACTTTATAGAGATATGTCCGCATGCGATGTCGCCAATCATCTTCGGTATGAAGAAAGGATTGAACTTCGGACCCATGGTAGGACCGTTGATTGCCCAGTTCGACACCTCGTCCTCAAAGGTGCGCATACCACCGATGCCAACACCCATTACCACTCCTACGCGGTCTTTGTTTACCTTCTCAAGGTCTATGCCAGAGTCTTCTACCGCCTGTGTCGCAGCAGCAACGGAATACTGGCAGTAAGGGTCCATCTTGCGGGCTTCCTTACGGTCGATATATTCGTTGGCGTTGAAATTCTTCACCTCACAGGCAAAATGTGTCTTGAAAGCAGAAGCGTCGAAGCGTGTGATAGGTGCCGCTCCGCTCTTTCCTGCTATAATGTTGTTCCATGTCTCCTCAACGGTATTACCTACCGGGGTTACCGCACCAAGACCGGTTACTACAACTTTTTTCAGTTCCATATTTTTTTATTTGGTTTTTCTTTTCCCCAGGGGTAATACAACTTTCAGGGGAGTTTACGGACAGGCTTTTCTTTCCTGCCTTTAATACAAAATATCGGAAGCCACACCACTTTTTTATTCAGCAGCACAACTTCCGATGTTTTTTCTTCTCAGAGAAGCTTACTTTGCGGCATTCTCAATGTAAGCGATAGCATCGCCAACAGTTGCGATATTCTCAGCCTTGTCGTCTGGGATAGAAACGCCAAACTCCTTCTCAAATTCCATTATGAGTTCTACAGTGTCAAGTGAATCTGCACCGAGATCGTTTGTGAATGAAGCCTCTGGCTTTACCTCTGACTCATCAACGCCGAGTTTGTCAACGATGATAGCTACTACTTTGCTCTGAATTTCTGACATGATTGTAATGTTTTGATTAATTTGAATTTTCTGTTTTATGGGTTTTTCAGGGGTCTTAAGCATAATTGCGGTGCAAAGTAACTAATAAATCCTGACATACACAAGTAAATAAGAAAAAAAATGCTTGTATTTTGCACATTAATAACGAAAATGTGCATTTAATTGATTTAAAATGGCTGTTTTTTTGCAATACTTTATTCAGGAATTGACTATTCCTAAAATTAGTTGACAGAATTGGATGCGATTAACTAATTAGGTTT